>JANWXG010000254.1 GCA_025057335.1 bacterium
TGGAGCGACGGCTCGGCGGGAGCCTCGCCCTCCCATGTAGTATGTGGAGGGCGAACCTCCTGGTGAGCCGACTCACAACGCCTCAGACGGCTCGGCGAGAGCTTTGTCCCCCCATGTGCCATTCCGCAGAGAACGAGGACACGCCAGAGATTTTCAAACGCCCCCGGCGTACTTTGCACCCAGCTGCTCGATAGTGTATACTATGGGTGTAACCGAACCTGACGCTGAGCTGGCGGACCATGACCAGTGTTTCTATTCGGGACGGCTTCATTCGGGAGCAGATAGAGCAATGGGAGTTGCAGAACCTGTCGCCCTACGCGGCGAAAAGCGCCTTCTCCCGTGGCAGGCTGCGTCCAGAACCGCCGTGCCCTATTAGAACCTGCTTCCAACGTGACCGCGATAGGGTGCTCCACTCGAAGGCGTTTCGGCGGTTGAAGCACAAGACACAGGTGTTCCTCGATCCAGAACAAGACCACTATCGTACGCGCCTCACGCATACACTGGAAGTTGCGCAGATTGCACGCACCATCAGTCGCGCCCTGCGTCTCAACGAAGACCTGACGGAAGCCATTGCTCTAGCACATGACCTTGGACATCCGCCCTTCGGACACGCGGGTGAGCAGGCGCTGGACGAGGTGTTGCAGGAGTATCTCCCTGGGAAGCGGTTCCGCCACTGGGAGCAGAGCCTGCGCGTGGTGGACGTGTTAGAACGAGATGGGAGAGGGCTAAACCTGACGCATGAGACGCGCGAGGGCATCCTGTACCACAGCAAAGGACGCTCCAATCTAGACACTGACCTACCACCCGACGTTTGCACCCTAGAAGCACAGGTAGTACGCATCGCAGACCGAATCGCCTACGTCAACCACGATATCGATGATGCCATCCGGGCGCGAGTGATTACCGCCGAAGACCTGCCGCGCGAGTGTGTAGAAGTGCTAGGAGAAACTTCCTCCCAGCGGATTGCGTCTATGGTAATGGACGTTGTGCAAAACAGTCTGGACAGTGCACACGTGCGCATGAGCGAGACGGTGCAACACGCCACGGACACCTTGAAAGAGTTCTTGTTCGAGAGGGTGTACCAAGAGGAAGCAATCGGCTTGAAGGAACTGCACAAAGCGAAGGGTATTTTGAAAGCGCTCTTCCGGCTTTACATGGAGCAGCCCGAACTGCTGCCAAGGAGCGGGTGTGGCAGTTCCGATAATCTAGGAACGGAGGCTCTGGCGCAGGCGGTATGCGATTATCTCGCTGGGATGACCGACCGCTTCGCCATGAACATATATAGCCAACACTTTGTGCCACGCATGTGGCATATCACCTCTTAATGAGGAGACATAACGATGGAAGACTCTCAGAACATGCGTACCGGTATCTTCTGCTCCTGCGGGCAGCGCATCTACGAGAAAGATGTCGTGCAACGAGGGTACTATCTGCGTCGGGTCGGCTCGAACTTTGTATACATTCGCTATCGATGCTCGCGCTGCAAACGGTTGGGGGAGCAGTACATCCGACAAGAGGCTTGGGATGAGCGTCTCTTGCGTGGCGACAGTAGCGAGCTCACACCATCCGAAAAGGAACGCATGGAGAAACTGGGACCCATCACTATCGACGAGATGATCGACTTCCACGAGTATCTCGAACAAGACCCTTCGCTGCGCCTGATGCCGGAATAAGCAGGCGAAGCGGTTGGTAGCGCTCTGAAGCAGTTGCCGTTGTAGGGATTGTGCCTGTGCAGGTGGCTTGCGACTGTTGCAGACGACAACACCCTGCGAAAACCTCCGTCTGAGGTTCCGCTATGCAACGTTCTAGTATCATCTGCGACCTACAGCGCATCGTCGGCGAGAACGGTGTGTTCTCCGACCCATTAGACCTGCTTCCCTACGAGTGTGACGCCTACACGATGGAGAAGGCGCTGCCACTGGCAGTGGTGTTGCCAACGAACACCGAGCAGGTGCAACGGGTGGTGCAGTGGTGTAATCGGGTGGACCTCCCCTTCGTGCCGCGAGGAGCGGGCACGGGGTTGTCTGGCGGGGCGCTGGCAGTGCGGGGCGGCGTGGTCATCTGCACAAGCCGCATGACCCGCATCATAGAGGTCGACCTCCCCAACCGGCGAATCACAGCACAAGCGGGGGCAATCAACCTAGACCTGACGAAAGCGGTCAAAGCGTATGGTTACCACTACGCGCCAGACCCCTCCAGCCAGATGGTAAGCACTATCGGGGGCAATGTAGCGGAGAATGCGGGCGGGCCCCATACGCTGAAGTACGGGGTGACCGTCAACCATATCACCGGTCTGGAAGTGGTGCTGCCAGATGGCGAGGTAGCGTGGCTCGGCGGCAAGTACGAGGAACCCCTAGGCTACGACTTGGTAGGCGTGTTCACAGGTAGCGAAGGTACACTAGGCATACTCACTACCGTTATCGCCAAGCTAACCCCCTTGCCTCAGGGATGGCGCACTCTGCTCGCGGTATACTCGCGTTTGGAGGACGCCTGCCAGACCGTTTCGGACATCATCGCGGCAGGCATCGTGCCTGCGGCAATGGAGATGATTGACCGCACTACCTTGCAGGCGGTAGAGGCAGCGTTTCGCTTCGGCTTTCCGCAGGATGCTGACGCGGTGTTGGTAATCGAGCTGGACGGACTGGAAGCGGGGTTGGACAGACAGCTACAACGCGTGATAGAGTTCTGCAATGCCAACCACGCGGAAGAGATACGGCTTGCCCGCGACGAAGACGAGCGCTCTCGCCTGTGGACGGCGCGAAAAAAGGCGGTGGGTTCGTTGGGGAGGCTTGCACCGAGCCACGTCACGCAGGACGCAGTGGTTCCACGCAGTAAGCTTGCTCTGGCGCTGCGACGTATCATGGAAATCGGGAGAGAACACGGCGTGCGCATCGCGAATGTGTTCCACGCGGGGGATGGCAGTCTACACCCGATTGTGCTCTTTGACGAAAGAGACGCCGAAGAGGTCAGCCGCGTTCGCGCCGCCAACGATGCCATCGTCAGGCTGTGCGTGCAGTTGGGCGGCAGCATCACGGGCGAGCATGGCGTTGGTGTGGAGAAAGCGCATTACATGCGCTTGCTTTACAACGACGCTGACCTGAGAGCGATGCAAACCGTGCACGACGCCTTTGACCCGCAGGGACTGTGTAACCCCGACAAAATATTCCCGCCTTCGGAATAACGGGGCACGCCCTCCTGTGGCGATACTCATCTTCGTTATCGCAAACACGTCTTCAACGTAGACCCTTCGGCGCGAAGGAGGTGCCGCAGCCGCAGGAGCGTTCCGCATTGGGGTTGTGGAAGGTAAAGCCCGCCAGCAGATTCTGGAAAGAGTAATCGATGACGGTGCCCTCCAGGAAGCGCCGGCTCTTGCGGTCGATGACCACAGGAACGCCCTCCACGTCATACAGGTCGTCCTTTTCTGTT
>JANWXG010000255.1 GCA_025057335.1 bacterium
GCCTCAACATCCTGCTGGCGTTCACGCCCCTCTTTCACGGGCGAGGACCGCACCACTGGGACCCGCGCTACGTGTGGCAGTACAAGGGGCTATTCGTCTCACTGGACCCGGTAGCAGTGGATGCAATGGGGCTGAAGCTCATTCAGGCGAAGCGCCGCCAGCACTTTGGCGAGGACGTGGCACTGGAAACCCCGCCGACGCACATTCGCGATGCTGAGGTAAAATACGGATTGGGCGTCAGCGACCCTGCACGCATCGACCTAGTGAAGCTGGGCTGGAAGGAGGAGGTTCTGCTCTGAAGGGGGGTGGATGATGCCAGGCAAGACGCTGCGTTCCAAGACCGCTATCCGCCGACTGCATGAGCGCTATGCGACCGAATACGGCAGGGAGATGACCATCGCTTTCCTGCTGCAGGACTGGGATGACCCCTACAACGTAGGGGGGATGTTCCGCGTAGCGGATGCAGTGGGCGCGAAGGAGCTTATCATGACGGGACACACCCCCTTGCCTCCACATCCGCAGATACACGTCACCTCGATGGGGCACCACCGACGTATCCCTTTCCGCTATTTTGAGCGTCATGACGAAGCGGTCGCCCGATTGAAATTAGAGGGTTACCACCTGGTGGCGATAGAGATGACCAGCGACTCCGTGCACTATAAAGACTATCACTACCCCGACAAGGTATGCTTCGTGGTCGGCAACGAGGTGAACGGCGTATACAACAAGGTGGTGGCGATGTGCGACGGTGCGGTGTTCATCCCGATGGGGGGCAAGGGCAAGTCGCTCAACGTAGTCGTTGCGGCAGCCGTCGTGGCTTTTGAGGCGTGGCAGCAGCCAGAGGAGCCGCCAGAGCGGGAAGAGTCTAATCCCTCGGCATTGTGACCGCCACTGCCACGTGCTGCAGGTACCTCTGCGCTACGCGCAGCACGTCTTCCCGTTTGACCGCTGCGACCTTATCAGCGAACTGCCTGTCAAACTGGTAGCCCAGCCCGATGCACTCGTACCAGCCGAGGAAGTAGGCGCGGTCACGCACGCGCTGGTGACGAAGGGCATAGGAGCCGATAACCAGCCTTTTGGCGCGCTCCACCTCTTGCTCGGATGGCGGGTTCAGCCGCACCGACTGCATCTGCTGCACCAGCGCCTTCTGCACGTCATCCACTACCAGCACGGGCACTCCCGCCGCGCTGATTCGGTAGGGGGCAATCTCCACGAAGCCCAGCAGACAGCTGCCCCCTGCCAGCGGCGGCAGAAACGAGCCGATTTCGTAGCCGAAGCCCGAGGCGTCTCGCAGCTGAGTGAAGATGCGCGAGCTCTTGCCCCTCCCCAGGATGGCGTCCAGCACCAATAGCGCGGGATAGTCGGCAGAGCCGATTCCGGGCACGGGATATCCCGCCATGATGTATGCCGTGTTGCCCGCTTGCTCGCGCACGGTGCTTGTAGATTCGCGTAGCGGAGAAAACGTCCATCTGGGGCGACGCACTGCACTACGCGCTTCCCAGCTGCCGAATAGCGTGGTCAACTTCTCTATCGCGCGTTCGGCAGGCACGTTGCCGACCACCACGACCACGAGATTGTCAGGTGTGTACACCTGGCGGTGGAAGTCCTGCAGGTCTTGCGGGGTGGCTCGGCGGAGGTAAGAGAGGTCGCCCGTGAACGGAGCGGCATACGGATGGTCAGGCGGATACAGTAGGGCGCGCAACGCCATGAATGTACTGCGGAATTTCACGGCGCGTTCCTCCTGCGCCTCTGCTAGCGCTTCCGCCCTCGCCCGCTCCACAACCTCCGGCTCGAACTGCGCGTTCTTGATGCCCTCCGCCAGCAGCCAGGCGGCATCATCGAACAGTTCCGCGACGGTAGTGATGGAGATCTGCGTGTAGTCAGGTTGCCAGTACGAACGTATCTCTCCTCCGACTCGCTCGATCTCCCGTGTGAGGGTTTGCATCGTCTCGTTGGTGGTGCTGCCGAACAGCGCCCGCGACACCAGCAAGCCGATGCCGCGCTTGTCCGCTGGCTCCGCCCACACGCCGACTCGCAGGAACGCCTCTAGCGCCACCACGCGCGCCGAAGGCTCGTGCGATACCAGAATCACCATGCCGTTGCTCAGAATGCGCTTGACAGGCTCTGCTCCAGCAGTGTGCTGGAGAGTCAGCAGTGCCAAGACACCAGCTATCATCCACCACAGCGAGACTCTACCCACCCTATGCATCTGCCGTCTCTGCTCCGTTTCCTTCAGTTCATGCCCGATCCGTCGCATGGTCAACGCGCCGCGTCTCCGCCTCTTGCTCAGGGGCTGCTGGCGGGTCGCGTCGCGAGATGTTTGCTCAGCCACTCGTCCACCTTGCGCAGCACGAGGTCGGGCTGCGGGAAGTGTCCTCCCTCTAGCCAGACAATCTCTTTCGGCTCTCTGGCGGCGGCGAAGAGGCGCTCTGTACACTCCCTGGGCACGATGTTATCGCCGTTGCCGTTAATCATCAGCAACGGTCGGGGCGCGATGCGCGCCACCCAGTTCACGGGGTCTACGGGACCGAACACCTCGTTCATCTTCTGAGGGTTCTGAAACAGGTCGGCGTGTTTTTCGCGCAGCTGCACGGCGGTAGGATGCTGGCTATGACGGAAAAGGTATCCCCAATCGCCTCCCGCCACAATCAGGATAGGCGCTTGTACGCGTTCGTCGACACCTGCCAGGATGCCACCGAGAATGCCTCCCATGCTTAGCCCGATGTATCCGATACGTTTGGCGTCGATCTCGCGCCGACTCTGCAGAAAGTCGATGGCGCGCCGCAGGTCTATCACTGTCTGCACGAGCGCATCGCGGTTGCGATACGGGTAGGGGCTGAGCAGGTCACGCTCTGGCTGCTTACGTTCGCCATGGTACTCGGCGTCAATGGCTAACGTGGAGATGCCCCGCTGCGCGAACGCGGGCGCCAGAACCTGCAGACCTTTCTTGTCACCGCCATAGCCGTGCATGATGAGCACGCAGGGGTAGGGCGGCGTGCCCGTCGTCGGCAAGCACCACCAGGCGGGCACCCGCTTGTCATGCACGCTGTTGTACTGCACGCGGTAGAGGATGTAGCCGTTGGCGCGCTGCTGCTCCGTCACTTCCGCGTTCAGGGGCAGGTCACGGTCGTAGGCGTATAGCTGCTCGTAGGGCAGCGCCCGTAGAGGCGATGTGTCCTGCGTGTGGGCGCATCCAGCAACAGCGAGCAGGAGCGCGAACGTCGCTCCCCACGAAAGCCACCTACGCTTGGGTAGAAGGGGGCTCATCTCCCTTTCCCTCCGGCGCCTCGATACCTGCAGCCGACATGAACAACACCAGGCTCAGGCTGGTCAACAGCTGCGCTACCTGTGTCTGATGGAAGGGACGGTCAGGACGCTCCTTCAGCTCGCGCCAC
>JANWXG010000256.1 GCA_025057335.1 bacterium
ATCGCACCTGGATGCGCTTGCCAGCGTATGGTCACCCTGCTCTTGCCCTGTGTAAGCTCTGCTGGAAGAGGATAAAGCACGTCGAAGAACTTGCCAGGAGCGTTGTTGTCCAGGCGCTGCGTGGCGACCTTCACGCCGTCTATCAGGATGTCAAACACGCGGTTGCCCGTGTCGCTGCCCCAGTAGGTACACAGCAGATCCACGGGCGTGTCGGGCAGCACTTTCATCTCGTAGGAGAACCAGCCGCCCTCCACTGCATGGCGCCACCGTCGCCCGAAGGCTTCGCCTGCGCTGGTGCGCTCTCCCTGCAGCCCATGCGCGCGTTCGGAAGCCTCGTCGCCAATCTGCACCTGGTCTACCGTGCGAGCCTCCAACGCTCGCAGCCGTTCCTGCTCGGCGCGATACTCCTCGTCTATCTGTTTCCACTGCGCCTCACTCACCACGCGCCAGTAGACGGTATAGCGCCTCCCGTGCATCTGGTGGAAGGGGATGAGACGCACGTCTTGTGGACGCCCTACGCCCGCTGTTTGCCATACGGGCGGCTGGGCTTGTAACCGCTTCAGCCACACCTCGGGAGGCTTGCCGCCCGTGACAAGCACAGGGATACGCGGCTCCGGCTCCTCGATCTTGCCCAGGTCGCCTGCCAGTACCAGCGGTCCGTGTAGCACTGCGATGAGGCTGGCATCGTCAGGCATCGCCTGGGTGTGCAGGCGCTGCGGCAGGATCACTTCTACAGTGTCTCCATCCTGCCAGCGCCGTGAAAGGGTGAGGTAGCCATGTGGTGTAGGGGAGAGGCGTATCGCCTTGCCGTTGAGCCGCACTGCGACCTTCTTTGTCAGCCAGTAGGGCTGGCGCAGGTAGAGGGACAACGCAACAGGTTTCTGGAGCGAGAAGCGCAGGCGCACCTTGTCCTCATGGGGGAAGCGGGTCTCGAGCCGCAGAGTCAATCCCTTTTCTCGCCAGCGGAGCTCCGAGGGGATGAACAAGTTCACCCAGAGCCCGTCTGCGCTCTGGAAGTATATGGTGTCGCCATACTTGGTGTGGTTCTCCATGCCTGTGCCCACGCAACACCAGAAAGAGTCGAAGGGCGTAGAGTAGGTCTTGTAGTGCCCTGGCTTCAGGGGAATGAAATAGCACATCATGCCGTCTGCGGGATTCTGCGAGGCGAGAATGTGGTTGTACAGGGCGCGCTCGTAGAAGTCCGTGTATTCCGCTTTCGGCTCCCAGGCGAAGAGGTAGCGCGTCAGTTTGAGCATGTTGTAGGTGTTGCAGGTTTCGCAG
Source organism: bacterium (assembly GCA_025057335.1). Taxonomy (GTDB): domain Bacteria; phylum Armatimonadota; class HRBIN16; order HRBIN16; family HRBIN16; genus HRBIN16. The sequence continues at coordinate 1,282 of JANWXG010000256.1, forward strand.
GTGTTCGGGGAGAGGCGGTCGGAGAGCTTATCGGGCGGACCGAAGTGTTCCCCGTCGCTGTGCCCGCCGATGACGTAGGAGTGGTGGTGCACCACCCTGTCCCAGAAGAACTCGGCGATGCGTCGGTAGCGTCGCTCACCCGTGAGCTCGTACAGCCTAGCTACTCCGATGACCTTCGGAATCTGCGTGTTAGCGTGTAGACCGGGGAGGCAGTCTTCGCCTCGCGCGAGCGGGTCCAGCACGGCGCGGTGGTAGAACTTGCGGGCGAGCTCGAGGTATTTCTCATCGCCCGTGAGAGCGTACAGGTGAGCCAACGACTCGTTCATGCCGCCATGCTCGCAGGAGAGCATCCGCTGCCATTGCTCATCGTCGAGGCGTTCGGTAGTGCGATAAGCCCAATCGCCCAGCCTGCGGGCGACCTCCAGAGCCTGAGCGTTCGCGCAGAGAGTGTGGGCATCGAGCAATCCTGCGAACAGCTTGTGCATGGTGTACCACGGCACCCATCCGCCGTTGAGGTCAAACGGCTGGGCGCGGATGTTGCCCTCGGAGATTTCGCGGAAGATGCGCTCGCCCTCAGGGATGGCGCTGACGTATCCGTTGCCGTGTCGCGCCTGGCATTCCGCCAGTTCGCGCACGATGTAGTCTACTCGCCGACGGAACTCCTCCTCGCCCGAGGCGGCGTACTGCAGCGAGCAGGCGGAGAGATGGTGCCCCAGCGAGTGTCCCGACACACCCATCGCTTCCCAGCCGCCGTACAGGGGGGCTTTCGGCTGTAGCCCGGCATACAGGCGAAAGCGATGCAGCAGGCGGTCGGGTTCCAGCGAGAGCAGGTAGCGGGCGTTGCGTTCCATCGCCTCGCGGAAGGGGCTATCCAGCAAGCGCACCTGCGAGAGGGGAAACGGCTCCGCCTGACGAGGCACGCGCTCGCGCGTCATCTTACTCTACTCGCTCCTTTCGCACACGTTCCAGAAGCTCGATCTGCACGCCCAGCTGTTCCCGGGCGTCGAAGTAGGCGTATTGCCCCTCCCCCATATCACCGCGTTGCACCAACGGGATACCCTGTTCCCGCAGGAACTGCGCGCTGGATTGCATGTCCTCCGTCCAGAACGCGATGTGATGCACTGACTCGCCGTCCTGGTCTAAGGCTTCCTTCCAGGTGCTCGGCTCACCTATCGGCTCAATCAGTTCCAGCTGCACAGGCCCCAGCTGGAAGAACGCCAGCTTTGCCTGCGCGTTGCTAGGCAGTCCCCGATAGGTCATGTGCACCTCGTTGCCGGGTTGTGTGGTGATGATGTTCGGCACGGGTTGTCCTAGTATCCTCGCCCAACGCTGGCACGCCTCCTCAATGTTGTGCACAACGATGGCTACCTGTGCGAGAGTGGTGTTGTATGCAATCTCTGTCGGCATCAGTTATCCCTCCCTGTTCATCTGCCTGAGCTGCTATATAGTCAACATACTGAGCATATTACGCTCATAGCATACGTCTATGTTACGGATGGGAGGGGATGTCTCCTGCCGAGAGCCTTCACCGCGCTTCCAGCGGCTCCACCAACACCCATCCCAGTGGGAAGGTGGGTGCTCCGTTCTGGTATGCTACCAAGCGGGTGTGTGGGAAGGGAAGGTCTTCGTCTATCTGCCTTGTACGTGGGTCTTCGCCTAGCCTGTAACGCTCGCGCAAGTCGGCAAAATCGTCGAACTCATCATCTTGTAGCAGCTCTTGCACCACATCGCCCACTGTCTTGGCTTCCCAGCCGCCACCCCAACCGATGTTCAGTAAGAACGCGCCGCTCTTCAGCTGCTGCGACTGCTGCTGGAGGTCACGATAGAAGTCGCGCAAAACCGACAGCTGATGTTGAGACACAAACTCTAGCTGCCGCCGAATGAGAGCACGGGCATACTCATTGCATACTACTGGCAGTTGGCGAATCGCTTGTTCTCTTGCTCCCTCGAGCTGTAGCTGTGTTCGCGCGGGCGGGCGGAACAGCGCCTCATCCACTCGAATCGACGTTCGTAGCTCTGCACCTTGCTTTAGCCACTCGGCAAAGGCTTTGTATTCCCCCTCTTGTTCCTGTT
>JANWXG010000257.1 GCA_025057335.1 bacterium
TCCGCTCAGCATGACAGGGAGACGGCTCGGCGGGAGCCTCATCTACCCTGTCAACACCCTTCGCGATACACGATCTTCCCGCCCACCATCGTTAGCACGGGCTTGCCTTGCAGTTCCCAGCCCTCGAAGGGCGTATTGCGCGACTTGGAACGAAATTCGCTCGCGCGCACTGTCCAGCGTCGGTTCAGGTCAAACAGCGCGAGGTCGGCGGGCGCGCCCGGTTGCAATGTGCCGCCAGGCAGTCCTAGTATCCTCGCGGGTTGGCAGCTCATCTTGTCCACCAGTTGGCTCAGGCTCATCCTGCCTGTAGAGACCAGCTCTGTGTAGGCGACAGCGAAGGCGGTCTCCAGCCCGACGATGCCGAAGGGGGCAAGCGCAAACTCCTGTGCCTTCTCGTGCGAGGCGTGCGGCGCATGATCGGTAGCGATAGCGTCGATGGTGCCGTCCAGCAGCCCTTCCACTACCGCATCGCAATCCGCTTGCGTGCGCAGCGGCGGGTTCATCTTGGCGTGCGTATTATAGCCCAAGCACGCCTCGTCGGTCAGCGCGAAGTAGTGAGGGCAGGTTTCGGCGGTCACAGGCACACCCTGTGCCTTCGCCCAGCGGAGGATGCGCACCGCCCCCGCCGTCGACACGTGCAGAATGTGCAGTCGGCAGCCCGTGTACAAACTCATCAGGCAGTTGCGCATCACCTGTACCTCCTCGGCAACGGGTGGCATGCCGCGCAAGCCCATAATGGTCGCCGTGAGCCCTTCGTTCATACAGCCATCGTGCGTCAACGACTTGTCCTCGCAGTGCGTCATCAGCGTCAAGCCCAGCTGCGCCGCGTACTCCATGCCCCGCCGCAACACCTCTGCTGACTGCAGAGGATAGGCGTCATCGGTCACCGCTACCGCTCCCGCCTCCTTGAGCGCTGCCATCTCGCTCAGTCCCTCGTCGCGCAACCCTTTCGTAACCGCGGCGACCGGGTATACTCGCGCCAAGCCTACCTCCTCTGCCCGCCGAAGCAGCCCGCGAATCACCGACGGCTCGTCCAGCGGCGGGTCGGTATTCGGCATACAGCACACCGCGCTGAAGCCGCCTGCTACCGCCGCCGCTGTGCCCGACTGCACGTCCTCCTTGTACTCGTAGCCTGGCTCGCGCAGGTGCGTGTGGAGGTCAATCAACCCCGGTGCGAGCGCTAGCCCCGCGCATTCTATCACCTCGCAACTGCCCACATCGTAAGGCGTGCTGTCGTCGGTAATCGCCAACACCTTGCCCTCGTCCACCACCACATCGGCAACTCGGTCAATGCCCTGCGACGGGTCGCATACATGCGCCCTACGAAAGATGGTTCTCATGCCGCTGCCTCCCCGCCCAAGAGATGGTATAGCACCGCCATCCGTATCGCCACGCCGTTGGTCACCTGCTCCAGTATCACGGAGCGTCCACTGTCTGCTACGTCGTCGGCAATCTCCACGCCGCGATTCATGGGTCCGGGATGCATGACGATACAGTCTGGCTTGGTCACCTCCAGCGCCTTCGCGTTCACTCCCCAACATCTGGCGTACTCGCGCAGGCTAGGCAGCAAGCCGCGCTCCATCCGCTCCTGTTGCAGGCGCAACGCCATCACCACGTCCGCGCCCTCCAACCCCTGGCGCAGGTCGGTGTACACCTCCACAGGCAGCCTCTCGACGTCGCGCGGCAGCAGTGTAGCAGGTCCCACGAAGCGCACCTTCGCCCCCATCTTGGTCAGCCCCCACAGGTTGCTCCGTGCCACGCGGCTGTGCGCGATGTCGCCCACAATCGCCACTGTCAGCCCCTCGAGCCTCCCTTTGTGCTGGCGCATGGTGAGCATATCCAGCAACGCCTGCGTCGGGTGTTCGTGCATGCCGTCCCCCGCGTTCACGACAGGGATATCCAGGGCTTGCGCGGCTAACGCTGCTGCTCCCGATTGGGGATGGCGCATCACGAGGCAGTCGATGCGCATCGCCCGCAGGTTGCGCACTGTGTCCAGCAGGCTCTCGCCCTTCTGCACTGAGCTGGTCGCCGCCGCCACGCTGGTAGTATCTGCCGACATGATTTTGGCGGCGCTTTCAAACGAGACGCGCGTGCGCGTGCTGGCTTCGTAAAAGAGGGTCACTACCTGCTTGCCCCGCAGGGTGGGCACCTTCTTAACAGGGCGTTCCAGAATCTCCTTGAAGGATTGCGCCGTGTCCAGCAACAGACGGATGTCTTCTGGCTCCGTCTCACGCAGGGTAATCAGGTCGGTTAGCATGTTATCGCACCTCGTCGGGTTTGCGGATACACACGGAGTCCTCCCCGTGTAGCTCTTCCAGCCTGACCTCTACGAACTCCTGCCGCGAGGTGGGCAGGTTCTTACCCACGTAGTCGGGGCGGATGGGCAGTTCGCGATGCCCTCGGTCAACCAGCACCGCCAGCTGCACGCAGGCAGGACGTCCCATGTCCATCAGCGCGGTGATGGCAGCGCGCACCGTGCGCCCCGTGTAGATAACCTCGTCCACCAACACGACCTTCTTGTCGGTGATGTCTACGGGGATGCGGGTAGCGCCGATATCCGAGACAGCGCGCGTGCGATAGTCGTCGCGGTAGAGGGTGATGTCCAGCTCGCCAACGGGGACGGCAGTGCCTTCAATCTGTTCAATCATCTTGCTGAGGCGGTGTGCGAGGGGAGCTCCGCGTCGCAGGATGCCCACTAGTACTAGTCCTTCTGCGCCTTTGTTGCGCTCCAGAATCTCATGGGCGATGCGGGTGAGGGCGCGCCGCATCTCGTGGGCATCCATCACTTTCACTTCGGTGGGCATCGCGTGCCTCCTTCTCAAACGGTGACTGCGCGGGGCGGCAAGGGAGAGGTGTGGTCGCAGGTGAACCGTTGCCTCGCTCCTTGTCCGCCTCGCTGGACGGACTTAAAGGAACTGCTGAGTAGAGTATATCGGATGAGGAGAAGGTTTGTCAAGCAGGAGGAGGGAGCATCAGAAAAATCCCTTGTGCGACCCCACCGCGCGCAAGAAGCAGTCGTGGCGGCAAAGGATGGAGATACTTTGCCCTGTCCGCGAAAGTATGCAGATGGAAAGATAAAGATTGCGCTGAGATCTCCCCTTTGCACATGGGGGAACGGGGCAAGGACTTTTGGGTATGGCAGAATTCCGCCCTCTATCGGATTGGGAGAGATGCAGTCGTTGTCCCATACTTTCACAGCCTCTAGTCTCTTGCTAGCTTGACACCAACGAACCTGTTCTGGTTTAATGCTAGGGTGTGTGATGCACGCACATCCGCGATGCAATCGAGAGTGAATCAGAGATGGAGAGAGAGTTTCCGCGCGAACTGAATACAG
>JANWXG010000258.1 GCA_025057335.1 bacterium
CTCGTTCACCACATCCCATATCATGTTGAAGTAAGAGTAGTCTCGCACCTCCCGCTGGATGCGCTTTTTCAACAGGTCATACTGCGCAGCGCGCTCATACCGAAATAGCCATAGAGGCTGCGCGCTCTTCGGATACTCGCCGTATTGCCGACTCCACACGAGCATGTGACCGTAGAAGTGTTCTATCCCTTGTGGCAGGCACCATTCGCGGATGAATCGTAGCCTCTCTTCTAGAAGTGGCTTGCCTTCGTCGGGTTCGTACTGTCCCCAGTTGAACTCCAGCAGCTCCACAAAGTTGAACAGCTCTCGGAAGCACTCGAGCAGGGACGAATCGTTGTAGTGAACAGGGCGCAAGGGACAGCCAAAGAGGAAGTCATGATGTTGCTGGCTGATGTGCACAGCAAGCCTAGGGATAGGCGAGCCGTCCACGCGCTGAAAACGCAACACTACCTCTCCCTGACGATGCTGCGCGATGCCGCGCGATGCCTCCTCCAACGTCTCCATTCTGTTCATCCGTTCACTTGCCCTTCGAAAAGTTACGCCGCGAGGCGCCCCGGTATGGCGGCGTTCCGGAGCGATGTTTCGTTCTCTGACAACTTCTTCCTCCGATTAGGAATCGATGCTAAGACGGCGAGGCACAGGCTTCACCCCGCTAATCCGCTTTGTTATTCTGAGCAGAGCGGAGAATCTCAGTTTGCTGGGCTGAGATGCTTCGCTATCGCTCAGCATGACAGGGAGGTACGGCTCGGACAGAGCCTCGCCCTCCAAAATGTCATTCTGGAGTCCCTTCCTCTGCTGGTTATTCCAAGCGAAGCGCCTCTGACGCGGCGACTCTGCGCTGCGCCCAGAGTGACGGCGAGAGGGAGAAGCCCTCGCGTCCACAGGTTTCGGGGAGATTTCTCTGGAAACATGGTAGACTCCTCGTCTTTACAGAGGAGATACTCTAAGGCAGGATTCCAACCGCGTTTCACAGAAGCAGGGAGACGCCCTTCGAGGCAGACCCAGCGGTAGGAGAGAAAAGGATGGACTCGTTTTTCGCTGCGCTAGTGAACCAGGTATTCTGGCTGTTCCTGATTTACTCCTTCGTAGCGCCGCTGATTCGTCAGCGGATGCTGGAGGCGGCGCGCCTGCAGGCAATTTCCGCGCTGGAGAAGCAACGTGGCACGCGCGTTATCGCCCTTATCCATCGGCAGGAGGCGCTAGCGCTGTTTGGCATCCCGCTGTTTCGCTACATCAACATCGAGGATGCAGAAGAACTGCTGCGGGCAGTGCGCATGACCCCTCCCGACCGCCCCATTGACCTCATTTTGCACACGCCGGGCGGTCTGGTACTGGCGAGCGAACAGATTGCGCGCGCCTTGTGCAACCATCCTGCAAAGGTCACGGTGTTTATTCCTCACTACGCCATGTCGGGGGGCACACTCATCGCGCTAGCGGCAGACGAGATCGTGATGGACCCGCATGCAGTGCTGGGACCCGTGGACCCACAGCTGGGCGAGTACCCCGCTGCCTCGATACTGCGCGCAGTGGAGATGAAGGGACCGCAGCGTGTAGATGACCGCACGCTCATTCTGGCGGACGTCGCGCAAAAGGCCATCTGGCAGGTGCGTCGGCTGCTGGAAGAGATACTTTGCACGAAGATGCCTGAGGATAAAGCCAAACGGCTGGCGGCACTGCTTAGCGAGGGCACCTGGACGCATGACTATCCCATCTGCGCGGAGGAGGCAAAGGCGCTGGGTTTGCCTGTGAATACCGACTTCCCTGAGGAAGTGCATCGTCTGATGGCGATGTACCCGCAGCCAGTGCAGCGACGGGCGAGCGTAGACTACGTGCCAGTGCCCTACGAGCCAGATACCCGCCCGCAGCCCGCTCCCCGTCGGCGCAGCAGGAGGGGACAAGCAACGTGAAAAGGTGGGCTTTCCAACGGTTCGAATCGGGTATATTAGGTTGTGTTCTGATAGTGTTGTGCGCGACTCTTCACGCTCAAGGAGGCTCTATGCCTGCTCCATCTGAAGACGGGTTGAAGTATTTGCAACGGTGTCACGTCGTGTGGGAGACGCCGTCCGAGAACAGCTCGGGCTCCATGCCGCTGGGCAACGGCGATATCGGAGTCAATGTGTGGGTAGAGCCGAATGGTGACCTGGTGTTCTACCTGAGTAAGACCGATGCCTGGAGCGAGGTCAACCGCCTGCTTAAGGTGGGCAGGGTGCGTGTGTCGCTCACTCCATCGCTGTTGAGGGGCAACGGCTTTTTCCGTCAGGAGCTGCGCCTGCTACAGGGAGAGATGGTCGTGCAGGCGGGTGACCCTAAGCAACCAACCTTGCTGCGCGTGTGGGTGGACATCAACCGTCCCGTCGTGTGGGTGGAGGTAGAGAGCCCGGAACCTGTGCACTTGCAAGCGCAACTCGAGTTGTGGCGGGAGGGCACACGCCAGCTGCAAGGGCGCGAGCTCTTCAGCGCGTACGGCATGATGGAAGCCCCCTTTCCCGTTGTGGAACACGGGGATACTGTGCTGGAATTGCCAGGAGAGCGCGTTGTCTGGTTCCATCGCAATCCCACTTCCATCTTCGAACTCACCCTGCGCCATCAGGGGCTGGAGAGCCTGATAGCCAAGCTGCCTGACCCGCTGCTGCATCGCACCTTCGGGGGGATGATGCGGGGGAAGGGACTGGTGCGTGAGGACAGTCGTACCCTGCGCAGCGCACAACCAGCCAATCGGTTCTTTCTTGCAGTGCACGTGCTCACTGCGCAAACGGAGACAGTGGATGAATGGGTGAAGCAGTTGGAGGCGCAGGCGGAGCGCGTGGAAGCCATCCCTCGCACGCAGGCGCGCGCGGCGCATCAGCGCTGGTGGCGCAACTTCTGGCAGCGCAGCTGGATTGTGGTGAGCGGCACACCTGAAGCAGAGGTGGTCACACGGGGATATGCCCTACAGCGTTTTCTCTACGCCTGCGCAGGGCGAGGGGCTTATCCGATCAAGTTCAACGGCTCCATCTTCACTGTCGACTCGCGCGAGCCTGATGAGCACTTCGACGCCGACTATCGGCGCTGGGGCGGAGAGTACTGGTTCCAGAACACACGGCTCATCTACTGGAACATGCTCCCTGCGGGCGACTATGACCTGATGCAGCCGCTGTTTCGCATGTATCGCGACGCCCTGCCTTTGGCGAGGGAGCGTACCCGTCGCTATTTCGGACATGATGGCGCCTACTTTCCCGAAACCATAACTTCGTGGGGCGCCTACGCTAACGTCAACTACGGCTGGAACCGCGAAGGCAAGCCCGTCTCGCATATCGACAACCCC
>JANWXG010000259.1:0-2956 GCA_025057335.1 bacterium
GAGATTCTTCGCTCCGCTCAGAATGACAAAGGGAGCTCAGAACGTCAGGGAGCTGGAGGGCGAGGCTCCTGCCGAGTCGTGACAGCGCACTGAAGCGCGCACTACGAACATGCCCGTTTGCAATGCAGGCTTCAGCCTGCAGGTACGGCAAATGCAGGACTGGCAAAGCACAAGATACCGGTGATACCGGGCTCCAAATTCTGCAAGAGGGAGGGACAGATGAACACTTTTGACCGCATCAAAAGGGTGATTGTGGACAAGCTGGATGTGGACGAGAACGAGGTGACTCCGCAGGCGTCTTTTGTGGAGGACCTGGGGGCGGACTCGCTCGATGTAGTGGAGCTCATCATGGCGCTGGAAGAGGAGTTCAATATCGAGATTCCCGACGAAGACGCGGAGGGCATCCGCACTGTGCAGGACGCAGTGAACTACATCGAGCGCAAGCTGGCTCAGGAATAGTCGACGGGGGCAACCATGTGGCGACGGGTAGTGGTGACTGGCATGGGCGCTATCACCCCGTTGGGGCTGGACGTTGCCTCTTTCTGGGAGGGGCTGAGGACGGGGCGCAACGGAGTAGCGACCATCACCTCTTTTGACCCGACGGGGCAGCCTGTGCGCTTCGCCGCCGAGGTAAAGGGATTCGTGCCCGAAAACTACATCGAGCGCAAAGAGGCGCGGCGCATGGACCGCTTCACGCAGTTTGCCGTGGCGGCAGCCAGAGAGGCGATAGCTCAGGCGAATCTGCAAATCACTGACGAGAATCGCGCCCGCATCGGCACGCTCATCGCCAGCGGTATCGGCGGACTTCTGACGCTGGAGGAGCAGCACAAGGTGTTCCTCGAGCGCGGTCCCGATCGCGTCAGCCCCTTCCTTATCCCCATGATGATAGCCAATATGGCGTCTGGGCAGGTGGCGATTCAGTTCGGTCTGCAGGGACCGTGCACGACCGTCGTCACGGCGTGCGCGGCGGGCACCAACGCTATCGGCGACGCCTGGGAGATTATCCGCCGCGGCGACGCCGATGTGATGATTACAGGAGGCTCGGAGGCTGCCATCACCGCCCTCGCGCTTGCCAGCTTCGCCAACGCCCGCGCCCTCTCCACGCGCAACGACGACCCCGAACACGCCAGTCGTCCCTTCGACGCCGAACGTGATGGCTTCGTGATGGGCGAGGGCGCAGGTGTACTAGTGCTGGAAGAGCTGGAGTTCGCCCAGAAGCGCGGCGCGCCCATCCTGGCAGAGGTGATTGGCTACGCGATGAACGCGGACGCCTACCACATCACCGCTCCCGACCCCGAAGGGGAGGGCGCTCGGCGCGTGATGGAGCTGGCGCTGCGCAAAGCGGGAGTCGCCCCCGACGAAGTGGACTACATTAACGCGCACGGCACCTCCACACCTGCCAATGACAGGCTGGAGACGCTCGCCATCAAACGCCTCTTCGGCGAGCACGCCTACCGCCTGGCGGTCAGCTCTACCAAGTCGATGACGGGGCATCTGCTCGGCGCAGCGGGCGCTGTGGAAGCTATCGCCACAGTGCTTGCCATCCAGCACCAGACCGCTCCGCCCACCATCAACTACCAGGTACCCGACCCCGAGTGCGACCTGGACTACGTGCCCAACCAGGCGCGCCCGATGCGAATCGACGTCGCCCTCTCCAACTCCTTCGGCTTCGGCGGGCACAACGCCACGCTGGTCTTCAAGCGTTGGGAAGGATAGGTGATAGGGTGTGGAGCTCACCACGCACGAGCGCGTGAAGCGGATGTACGAACACCGCGAGGCAGACCGCGTGCCCATCACCGATAGCCCTTGGGGCGCCACTCTGGAGCGCTGGCACCGCGAAGGGATGCCTCGTGACGCCGACTTCGCCGAGTTCTTCGGTCTGGACCGCTTCGCGCATATCGGCGTGGACAACAGCCCGCGCTACCCCGTGCAGGTGCTGGAGGAGACGGAGGAGTACGTTATCTCCACATCCCCCTGGGGCGTCACGACGAAGAACTGGAAGGGGCGTGGGGGCGTGCCCGAGTTTCTGGACTTCACCATCGTCGACCGCGATAGCTGGCAGCGGGCGAAAGAGCGGATGACCTCCACCCCCGACCGTATTCCCTGGGACACGCTGCGCCAGCACTATCGCCGCTGGCGCGAGGAGGGCTACTGGATTAGCGCAGGGCTGTGGTTCGGCTTCGACGTCACGCACTCGTGGGCGGTGGGCACGGAGCGCGTGCTGCTAGCGATGGTCGAAGACCCCGAATGGCTGGTAGACATGTTCCACCACTTTCTGGACGTAGACCTCGCCCTGCTGGACATGGTATGGGAGGCAGGCTATACCTTCGATGAGGTCACCTGGCCTGACGACATGGGCTACAAGGGGCACCAGTTTTTCTCCCTGAAGACCTATCGCGAGCTGCTCAAACCCGCGCATCGGCGTGCCTGCGAGTGGGCGCAGGCGCATGGCGTATACGTGCGTCTCCATTCCTGCGGCGACGTGCGTCCCTTCATCCCCGAATTCATCGAAATCGGCGTGTAGATGCTCAACCCCATAGAGGTGAAGGCGGGCATGGAACCCACCGAACTCAAACGGCAGTATGGCGACAGGTTAGGCTTCCACGGCGGTTTGAACGCCGTGCTGTTTGACGACATGGACGCCATGTTTGCCGAGATGGAGCGAGTAATTCCTGTGATGAAGCAGGGCGGGGGCTACATCATCAGCTCCGACCACTCCGTGCCCGATAGCGTCAGCCTCGAGCAGTTCCGCGCCTTCGTGCAAAAGGCGAAAGCGCTGGGGCGATACGAGTAGCCGTGTCTCCCCTGTCACACTGAGCCGCAGGCGAAGCCTCTGAGAGATTCTCCGCTGCGTTCAGAACGACAAAAGGCATTCCAAACAACAGGAAGACGAGTTGTCATACTGAGCCAGAGACGAAGGGAGCGACCCTTTCATGCTGAGCCGAAGGCGAAGCAT
>JANWXG010000259.1:2966-3265 GCA_025057335.1 bacterium
TTTACCTGTGCAGGATTCAAGATAGTACTCTTCCCCCCTCGGACTGGAGCATCAGCCACTGCCGACCTGTTGCAATGGGGAAGGAGGCGCACTGAAGTGCGCTACTACAAGCGGAGGGAGGTCGTAGTGAAGCACGGCAGTGCTTCCCCTCAGGGCTGCACGGAAGTTGCAGGCGAAACCGCCACTACGCCCTGCGGGCTTGCCTCCTCCGCCGATAGCGCCGACGCCGCGAGCAGCACCAGCACCACCCACATGATGTCCGAGAGCAGTAGATGCACCAGTTGCATCCACACCGGCGC
>JANWXG010000025.1 GCA_025057335.1 bacterium
CTCCACCTGTGGGGGCAAAGGCTGCTCGCGCAGTGCCTCCACTTGCCGAATCACCTCTCGCAGTTCCGCCTCCAGTTTGGGGGTCAGCTCCACTCGCTCTTTGCGTCGCTGGTTAGGGAAATGCAGCACGCCGTGCGTCTCCACCCCGCGCAGGCGCAGTTGATACAGATAGTATGCCAGCTGCATCCGATGGGCGTGTTCCATCTCCTGTCCGTGCTTCACCTCATGCACGACACCATCGTGCGTGAAGTCCACGCGCAGGAAGCCCTCGATGTCCACTTCGCGCATCCGCTCGCGGGCGAAGCTGCTCTCATGGGTCAACCTGCCCAGCACGACGAGGTCGTCTTCCGCCTCCTGTTCGAGCCGATGCAAGCTCAGCCAGCACTTGCGCGGGCAGACGAGGTAGTAGTGAATCTGTGTGCCTGTGATGGGCTCAGAGGGAGACACAGTGCATCAGCCTCCAACGATTATACGACATCCGTACTCTACGCCAACATCGCCTTAGCTGCTGAAGGGCGCTCCAACAAGCCTTCATGTGGATTGTACTCCAAACTGGAGACATACACGCCCAAGTCTGCGGATGGGCAGAAAGCGTCACGAAACTTGCTCAACCAGTATATTGGCACGGGCACGAGAAGCTCCACCAGCCGCCACCCCTCGCCAGCCTCCCGCATCTTGTATGCTTCCTGCACGAACTGCTCTGGAATCACCTCCACGGAGACTACGCCCCGTCTTGCAGTGAATCGCTGGCGCATCTCCTCGTCGGAGAGGTCAATCGTGTAACAGCCCAAAATCCTCTGCACCTCAGACAGCGTTGTCATGCCCTCCTGCAACTCTTCTTGCCATTCAGCCGAGGCAGTAACCTGCTGGTAGAGCCTCTCGGTCGCTTCAGCAAGGAATCTATCGGTAGGGAGTTCGGGGAGCTCCCGTAGCAGGCTCAGGCTACTCTGCAGCACTTCCTTGCCGTAAACCTTCTCCGCTCCCTGTCCCCACACAGTGAACAGATACACTGGAGCGGGCGGTCTTTCTCCCCTGCGGTTCACTCTTCCCATGCGCTGTACCAGGGCGTCGATGGGCGCCATCTCAGTGATGAGGACATCGTAGTCGATGTCTAGGCTGACTTCTACTACTTGAGTCGACACGAAGATGGTTCCTGGTACAGGTTCCTGCACCTGTCTCTCCTTCTCCTGGCGGTCGCGAAGGATAAAGTGGGCATGGAGCAGATGCAGCGGCTGCCAGCCATACTGCTCTTTCAGACAACGGTAGATGTCCTGTGCTTGGGCAACCGTGTTAGCAACCACAAGCACCTTCTTACCCTGTTTGGCGGACTCAATCGCCTCCTCTACTCCCTGAGCGAGTGGTTTCTCCCGCAGGATCAGGCGATGACGTTTACGTTCCCAGAGGTTTTGCTCCGCTTCTACTGTTTCACCAGCAGGAAACAGACGGAGCAGACTGTTTGGCAAAGTGGCGCTGGCAAGGGCAAGCTGCGCAGGAGGCTCTCGCGTTAACGCTTCCATTAACATACCTAGCGTGTATGGCTCATATGTATGTATTTCGTCTATCACCAGTGCCGACTGTCTCGCCAGCGTACGGCGTTCCTCCCAGTGTCTGCCGTTCAAGTGCGCTAACAGATACTGATCCAGGGTTGCAACCGTGACTGGCTTCGCAAACACCGAACTGAAGAGACGTTCGTCGAACACGTCCTCGTCTGAGGATGACTCCTGACGCATAACGTAGCTAGCGCGTCCGTGCGCTATGCCCACGTTCTCTTGACCAAAGACGTTCTGTAAGCGTCGCCACATAGCATTGACCGTTGCTTGTGTGGGCAGCAGATAGATGATCCGTCGTGCATCCCCTGCCCACAACAGCAGCGCCTCCGTCTTGCCCGTGCCTGTAGGCGCACGTAGCCAGAGTATGTTGCTGCTGGTTCGGGCGCACTGCTGCTGAAACGCCCGCCAAGCCACTACCCCAGAGCGGCTCATGCTAAGGGTAACCTGCTGGCGTCCTCCCTGCAGGAACAGGTCGTCTACAGCCTCCCTCCCCGATGAAGCAAGCCAGTCAGCTAAGTGCAATACTGTCTTCACTTGTGCGAACTCCTCTTGAGGAAGTTGCTGGAACACCCCACGCAGCGAGACGTTTCGTCCTTGCCGTTGAAAAATTGGGGTATCCAGCAACGCGCCCAGCTGCTGGCTGCTTAACGTATCCCACTGTGAGAAAGCCTCTTCAAATGAGGGAAGAGAGGGAACTATTTCGTGCAGGAGAGCCCATATTTGCTCCAGCACCTCCTTCCCCTGCGGATGGTAGCGCACAGCAGCATATCCTTTATACACCTCTGCCCCGAGCGGCGAGTGATGGCTCAGCACTGCTGCAGTAGCGTGCAGGTTCACTGCATCCCAGCCGAGCCGCTGACCTGCTGTATGTTCTGCAAGAAGGATAGCAGGCAACGATGCCAGCGCGTGAGGGTACACCTGTCGGTGGGAGCGGCTGGCGCCTCCTTGTGCTATGTAGTCCTGAAATGACTCGGTTGCTTTACCGACGTCGTGCAAGGCACAAGCGAGTAGCGCCTTTACTCTCAGGCTCTCCGGCAGGTTGAGTTGCTCCGCTAGATTCTGCCCAATCCGTAGCACCAAATCGGTATGTTTCAGCAGACTCTGGTCGGGTTTCGCTAAGAGTTCAGCCACACGAAGTTTCTCCCTTGGCATTGCAGCGTTGATACTCCTGAAACCTCTACTTCCAGCGAGAGAGGCAGGAAAGTGAAGACCTGATAATCTGTCGGGTGGCGAACGTCATCCTTGACCTCAAACCGTAACGGCAGCCGCTCTACTATGGGCGGAGAGATACGTGTCCCTGGTCGCAGTACGGGGCGTACATTGAGGCGACGCAGGTCTCCACGCACGACGGTGCCCCGTAAGAGAGTACCTCCAGAGGTCGCCTCCTGAAACTCGATCAGCAAGACATTAACCAGCTCATCCTCCCTGCCTAGAGAGAGCGGAAAGGCGGGGTCGTGAAACGCCTTGTATAGCTCCTGTGTCGCAGCACTGTCGCCACCGTAAAGGAGAGTGTACCGTGCTTGGAACAATAGCTCGCGGAAGTAGGGAGAGCGAGTCATGCTCGCCCCCTTGATTTTAAGCAGTGTCCACATATCCCGCGCCAGTCCAGGTTCCTCGTCTATCCACACAGCAACCTTAACCGCTCGTAGTGGGCTGGTTACACTCCAGAGGTTCCTGTCTGGTAGACCCAGCGCCGCGCCCGCCAGCCCCAAAATCGTGGTTGGCGGCGGCATAGGCAGTGTCCGTTGATAGTTATGGTCGAGAGGACGCCGGAACGAGGCAACTGGTGCTGACACTTTCACACAGAGGACTCGCTCTGCCATAGCGTGTTTACATCTCCCTTCGCTTCGGTGATCGCCTCGTGCACAGGTAGAACCTCTCCGTAGGCGCTCAACCGTTCGAGAATCTCGTCCTCGTTGCCAAAAACCCCCGCTTCTAGCCCAAACAGCGTCTTCTTGCGATGCGGAGTGAACTTCTCTAGAGCGTTGCACAGCGAGTTTAGGTTCAGCAAATACTTGCCCTCCTCGTATTCGGCGTCCAGCGCCTCGATGAAAACAGGATGCTTCACTCCCAAACGGCAGTAGGCGAAGAAGCGAGGAGACAGGTCAGAGAGCAGGCGCGCGGTTCGCCCTCCGCCCCATAACAGGTTCAGCGCCTCAAGGAGTGCTTGCATTCGAGCGCGACGCTCTTCTACAGGTAGGCTTCTGTCCTGCTTCTCTTTCGTCTCGCGCGTCGGGAAAATCCCCACCCTATCCAGTTCGATGAGCAGGGTTCCTTTGAACAGGTTTGCGTAAATCTCTGTTTCGAACATGTTGCCACCGCGCTGGGCTACTTCTGGTTCCACCTCCTGCTGGAAATGCTCAAACGAACGGGTACCTAAGTCGCGGTCGCCCTGGAAGGGGAAGAGACCGACTGCCGCCGATACGCGCGTGGGAGAAGTGCGTCGTTTGCCGCCTGTAGCATCCATGTAACCGAACAGGTCTTCGTCGATAAAGTCCCAGGGGCGCACTGGCGGCTTCACCTCCTGACCGCTAATCTCAGCGTGAGGCTCCGAAAGGGGATAGCCCAGGTCTTGCAACCGGTCGCGCAGCATCCGCCGAATCGCTTGTCCAGAGATGTAGGGTAGCGCACTGCCGTCAGGCAGGGTCACCTTCTTCGCCACGATAACGTTTCCTTCGGTATGCGAAGCGTTGACGTTGGAAGCTGATACCTTTGCTAAGTAACCAACGCAGATTGCCTTACTCATGGTACTAATCCTCCTCTGTCTCCTCAGGTTTCTCTCCGTACCTCTCCTTGCGGAGATAGGCGTTCATGGAGTAGATAGCCAGCATATGCTTGACGCGCTTCCAGGGCGCACCTGCAATTCGTTCGCCCTTCTCCAGTTTCAGCAGGCTTTCGGGCACTGTGAGGCTCAAACGAAACTGAATATCGTTGAGCACCCGATAGAACTCCTCGACGTTCTTGGCGTTGCGTAGAGAGTACAGCAGCCCTCGCTCGTTACCTGCCTGTGCAGCTTCCCCTAAACGACGCCCGAAACTGGAGAGCGCCTTGATGAAATCCTCGTCCATCTGGGAAACCTCCTTGGAGTAGTTATCCAGTAGTATTTCCTCGGTCCCCTGCCGCAGGGGGCGCGGCGATTCTTCCTTGGCACGTATGTCAAACAGGAACTCCTCTATCGTAGGCAGTGGATCGCTCAGCTCAAGTACTGCCTGCGCAATCCTATCCCGCCAGATGGTCTCTCTTTCTCTCTGGCGTTGAACCCAAAACTGTTCGAGGATACGCACAATCTGTTGATGCGGATTGGCTGCACCATACCTGTCTACGACAATCTTCGTCCACTGCTCGTACAGGCGAAACAGCTGCTGAAGCCGCGAAAACTCCTTCAACTGTTTCATGTCAAAAGCCTGTGCAGGGACGCCCGTAACCGCATACAGCACTACTGGAGAGGTCGCAGGAGTGGTTCCCGCAAACAGGGAAGCCAGATACTGACGTGCCTCATCCGAGAGCACCTCTGATGAGGGGATGTGGGAGAACAAGGCGAGTAGCACTCCTAATACCGTCTCGTGCAGGTACTTGCCCAGAAACGTATGGGGGACGTTGCCTCCTCTTCCTCGGCGGAGGCTCAATGGAGACATTACGTCCCGATGTAGCCGCAGTAGCTCGGGTAAATCCGCATGGAACAGGAAAAAGTGCAGAGCGTTATCACCTTGCCGACACCACCACCATGAGAGATATCCCGCTACCCCAGCAAGGGCGCATCGAGCACACAGCTTCAGACCCCGCTTCCCGCCAGAGTAGAAATTCGCGAACTTCGCAGGGTCCACAACGAAAGGATAAATCCACATTTTGGCGCTGGTTATCAATCCCAACTGACCACAAATATCACACTGCTCCTCTTTCTTGCTCAAACTTATTTCCAAATTGAACTGCGGCGGCTGAGTTGGATATTTTTTGTTTCCAATCTCCTCCTTCTTTCCAGAATCACCAGCTACCTTGATGAACAGATTGGCTGGCTCGAGCCAATTACATTTCTCATACTCTCTCAGCTGACCTGAACGCTGATCGTAGTATAGCCCCTTATTGCCCGTTGGCTGCACGAGCTTGCTCAGCAAATGCTGCATGATCTCGTCTGACGAGTGTTCCCCCTCCCCAAACTGCTCGAGCAAGTAAGCCAACCCGTTGTCGATCCAGAAATTGCCAGTTTGATCTGTGGCACTCAAGTAAACCTTCTCGCCCATCTCTACTCCCCCTCCTTCCTCTTCGGCGTGTACACGCTCACACATCCGAACCCCTGCGAGTTCTTGCTGCCCAAGCCAGCGTCCAGCGCCATGCGGAACAGCGGTTCGGGCAGGTACGCCTCATAAATTCCGCTCCAGCCCTTGATGACCGTACCTTTGTACAGGGCGATGTGCTGGTTGCGCGTGTTGACACGATGCGGCTTGACGTATGCTCTCTCTGCCGACACCTCGCTACCATTCAAGACACGCCACTTGCGCTGCAGGTTGCACACAATCTGCTCCGAAAACTCCGTCTCAAAAGGAGAATAGTAGTAGGTCTTGCGCCCCCCGTCGGCGCGATGAAGCGTGCTATACACCGTGATAGGCGACAGCGCCTGAAGCAACACGGGACACTGATACGGCTCGTCCGCTGCGACCTCAATAGAGGCAAGGCGCAACCGGTTCTCCCCGAGCGCCAGCGTCCCCGCGTCCATCAGATGTAACGCCAGCGACTCCAGAAATCCTACCTCCGGAGAGGCGACCACCAGCGAGAACCCGTCGGGAAAGGCGATTCGACCATCGCGCACGACAGAGTTGCCCATCAGCCGGGAAAACACGAACATTTTGAGATGACGTCTCCCCTCTACAAAGCCTTCATCGTGTAGAGAGGTTGCCAGCTCAGGGCTGAGATGGCGGTAGAAGAACCCCTGCACCAGGTGGTTGTAATGCACGGGGAGGACACAAACGCCTTCTACTGGCAGGAAGGAAAGGCGCAGGCGCATCTATCTCACCTCACATCGACAGTTTCTAATCTATCTGCTACGTTGTATACCCTCTACGCCCTCTGCAACTCGGATACCTGCCCCTTCGCGCTAGGGTCACCATCTCTGCCTGTAGCTCCAGCCTGCGTGGGCAGAGGCGTCTGCCGAGGGGCGGCTTGAGCGAGGTGTGGGACATCCTGAGGCGTTCCCCGGAAGCTGTTTGAAAAAAGCGGGACGATAGCCTGATACGCTGACCACGACATAACTGGCGCTTTGCCAAAACTGAGCCTTCGCCCCCGCGTGGGCGTCCGCAGGTTGGAAGGACGCACTCCGTCGTGTCCCCACCATCAGGGTCACGACGGAGCGTGACCCTCCAGAAGTTTTTGCCCCGATTGGAGGGACGCGCCCCGTCGCGTCCACACGCAGATTGCCTTTGGAGGGACGCGCTCTGTCGCGTCCATCATCATGGTCACGACGGAGCGTGACCCTCCAGAAGAACTACGCCCAGCGCGGTACTGTCGCTGTGTTGTAGTTATCAATAGCGCGCTTTGGCGACGATTTTCCATCGAACTCAGGCGAGGATGGCGAACAAAGGAAATCCGCCTGCGCAGGCAGGTTTGCTTCCAGCATATCCCGCAACCTCCAGACTGAGCAGACCGCTGTCCTCTGAACGGCAGAGCAAGGGCACATCTCGGTGGGAGCCTCCTCTGCTTTTCTATCGGGAAGCACTGACGTGCTTCACTACGAACCTCGTCTCGTTTGTAGTAGCGCACTTCAGTGCGCTTCTGCTCTCATTGCGCCAGAAAACCAACCTGCCTCCCCGCGAGCGGGGATAGATAGTCGGGGCGCATGGCCATGCGTCCCTACAAACTGGCACTCATCGCCTCGCGGAAGCATGAACATGCTTCGCTACGAGCCTCCTCCAGTTACGCTCTCTTCTTTCCCCTACTGCGAGAACCGCTTCCTGCGCACAGTGAGGTTGCACGAGACCTCCGGCAGATAGTGCGCAGCCTGTCTAAATAAGGTATAATGGAGCTTAACGAAGGTGCAATGCTGCACCGCCGAACCGCACGAAGAGGTGGCATCAATGGAGGGCTCGCGAACGGACTTCGTGGTGCGCTTGGCGGGAGAGTCAGGCGAGGGCGTATTGAGCCTTGGCGAGATGCTGACGACCGCTCTGGCGCGTCTGGGCTACGAAGTATATACCTTCCGCACCTATCCTGCGGAGATTAAGGGGGGTACCGTACTGTATCAGGTGCGCGTGGCAGACCACGTGCTGCTCTCTTACGGTAGCCACGTGGATGTTTTCGTGGCGCTCAACGAAGAAGGCTACCATGATAACATCAGCTCGCTGCGACCAGGGGGCACGCTGATTTACGACAGCGACAACGTGCCCACCCACGAACTGCCAGACCACTGCGTTATTCCCATCCCCATCGGCACCATCGCCAAGCGTGACATCGGCTCGGTGCTCACCAAGAACGTGGTCGCACTGGGAGCCATCTTGCGCTACCTCGGCGCGCCCGTAGAGGCAGGTGAGCACATCGCCGAGCAGACCTTTAAGCGCAAAGGCGAGGAAGTGGTGCAGAAGAACTTCCAAGCGCTGCACGCGGGCTACAACTATGTGGCGCAATATGTGGACTGCCTGAAGCCCTGGCTGGGCGGAGTGGAGCGTGTCAATCCCGACCGCCTCATCATCAACGGCAACGAGGCGCTGGCGTTGGGGGCGATACAGGGCGGCTTGATGTTCTACGCAGGCTACCCGATTACCCCCGCCACCGACATCATGGAGGCGCTAGCGCCCATCCTGCCGCGCTTCGGGGGCGTCGTGATGCAGGCAGAGGACGAAATCGCCGCGCTGGGCATGGTGCTGGGAGCCTCCTACGCGGGCAAGCGGGCGATGACCGCTACCTCAGGACCGGGCTTCTCGCTGATGGTGGAGCAGATTAACCTCGCCGCGCAGGCGGAAATCCCTGCCGTTATCGTGGACGTGCAGCGCGGCGGAGCCAGCACAGGCTTGCCCACGAAAAGCTCGCAGGGTGACCTGAACCTCGCCCTGTATGGAGTGCACAACGAGGCGCCCCGCGTGGTGATGGCGCCGACCAGTGTGGAGGACACGTTCTACCTCATTCAGCATGCGCTCAACATCGCCGAGCGCTACCAGCTGCCCGTGATTTTCCTCTCCGACCAGTCGCTGGCGCACCGCCGCTGCACTATCCCCAAGCCTGACCTGGGGCGTGTGCCCCGCTGGGAGCGTCTCCTGCCCGACGAGAACAGTCGCAACGGCGAGTACGCCCGCTACGCCATCACGGAGACGGGTATCTCCCCGATGGCTCTCCCCGGAATGCGCGGCTTCGCCTACACCGCCACGGGCATCGAGCACAACGAATACAGCGACCCCACCTACACGCCTGAAAACCTGCAGGCGATGAAGGGCAAGCGCTTCCGCAAGCTGCAGCACCTGAACGAGCACTTCGGCGAGCAGTTCGTGCGCATCTGGGGCGATCCCGACGGCGCCGACGTAGGCATCATCGGCTGGGGCTCTACCGAGGGCGTGATTCGCGAGGCGATGCAGATGGCGCAGCGGGAGGGCGTGCGCGCGGCGGCGCTGTACCCGAAGATTCTCATGCCCCTGCCCGTGCGAATCATCGAGGAGTTCGCCAGCAAGGTGAAACGGGTGCTGGTGCCCGAAGCCAACTTCACTGGCGAGTTTGCCGCCTACCTGCGCTCGCAGACGGGCATCCAGCCTATCTCCTACGCACGAGATACCGGTTTGCCCCTCGACCCCGAAGAGGTGAAAGCAGAAATCCTCCGCGTGGCGCGGATGTAGAACAGGAGGCACAGCGATGGCAGAAGTGCAGACCATCAGTGTAGAGACGCAGGTCATCCAGCGACAACCCAAGGACTACAAGAGTGACCTGGAGCCGATCTGGTGCCCGGGCTGCGGTGACTACGGCGTGCTCAACGCCCTCTTCAAGGCGATGAGCCAGCTGAACCTCGACCCCGACCAGACGGTGCTGGTGTCGGGCATCGGGTGCTCCAGCCGACTGCCGGGGTTCGTCGTCACATACGGCTTTCACGGCGTGCACGGCAGAGTGCTACCCGTTGCCACAGGCATTAAACTCGCCAACCCCGAGCTGACGGTCATCGGCGTGGGCGGAGACGGCGACGGCTACTCCATCGGCATGGGGCACTTCCCCCACGCCGCGCGGCGCAATATCGACATCACCTACATCGTCATGAACAACCAGATTTACGGGCTGACGAAGGGACAAACCTCGCCCACCAGCACCCTCGGCTTTCAGACCAAGACCACGCCCTTCGGCAGCGTGGAGGGACAGATTAACCCGCTCCAGCTGGCAATCGTGTCGGGGGCGACCTTCGTGGCGCGCGGATACTCGGGCATGCCCAACCAGCTGGCGAAGATTTTCGTGGAGGCGATTCAGCACCCGGGCTTTGCACTGGTGGATGTGTACAGCCCCTGCGTGACGTTCAACAAAGTGCAGACCTACGACTTCTTCAAGGGCAGGGTATACGAAATCCCCGAGACGCACGACCCCACAGACAAGTTCGCCGCGCTGCGCCTGGCGGAGGAGGAAGACCCCTTCCCGATTGGCATCCTGTACCGTGTGCAGCATCCCACACTGGACGAGCAGGTTGCCCTGCTCAAACAGAAAGCGTACACGCCTAACCCCAGCGTGGAGCAATTGTTGAAGCGGTATCAGTAGTCGCCTCAGAGAGCGGTCAGTGAGGGGAGATGTTATCTCTCCCCTCCCAATCGCTAGATTGCTAACCCTCCGTCCCTTAGCACCTGCCCATCGGGGCATAGTCGAGACACTGCTGCTGTTTGGATAAGGCGGTGATTACAACCCCTTTAGATACCGTGCCTTTCCGTCTCCCCGCGAGCGGAGGGGGGTATTCCCAGCAAGCCAACAGGCAACATGACGAGGCGATAGACATCGCTCCCAAACAGAATTCACCCTATGCAAACCCAGCGACGTTGCCATAATATGGGGTGAGAACTGTGCGGACCACTGCATACCCGTACAGTTGAATAGACGACATCTGCGCTTTTGTGCCAAAACGGATGCAAGGAGGACCTCAGTGATGGGCAGCCATCGTCGGCAAGGTCGTGGGAGCGAACTGCTCGGTCTGGCTACAACTGTTTTGCTGGCTCTCCTTACTGCGAAGACTCCGTATGCCTCCGGAGGGTTCCCCCCAGAGCTCCTCTGGTTCCGACCAGTTCTGGAGCCAAAGTCGATTGCCTATTCACACAGTCACAGAATCTTGGCTGTTCCAGCAAGGCAGGGAGTAATTAGCATTTACCGACTATATGATGGCAATCTATTGAGCTTCATTCCCGCTCACGACAGTCGTGTGAACTCAATTGCCTTTTCGCCTGATGGTAATCTTCTAGCGTCTGGGAGTGATGATAAGACAGTCAAAATCTGGCGGGTCTCGGAAGGCGGTCGTACTTATAGTTTGCAGTACACTCTCTCAGGTCACACCAGCTGGGTGAACGCAGTTGCCTTCTCGCCAGATGGGAGCCTCCTCGCCTCCGCCAGTCGTGAT
Organism: bacterium; assembly: GCA_025057335.1. Taxonomy (GTDB): domain Bacteria; phylum Armatimonadota; class HRBIN16; order HRBIN16; family HRBIN16; genus HRBIN16. The sequence continues at coordinate 11,101 of JANWXG010000025.1, forward strand.
GGTACCATACGCATCTGGAGGGTGAATGATGGAGCACAGGTGGCTACCCTCGCAGGGCATACCGCCTCAGTGACCTCTGTGGCGTTTTCCGCAGATGGGCAACATCTGGCGTCGGGAAGCGAAGATTGGAGTGTGCGCATCTGGCGAGTAGCGGGTTGGGTACATGAGAGGACGCTGTCTGGACATGGATTTGCTGTGCGTTCTGTAGCGTTTTCACCTGATGCACAATACGTCGCGTCGGGTAGCGATGATAGGACAGTTCGCATCTGGCGGAGAGGCGATGGAACAACCTATCGAACCCTATCTGGGCACGGTGGTCCGGTAACCGCCGTTGCGTTCTCACCGGATGGGCAATATCTTTTTTCAGGCAGCGAAGACAGAGAGCTGCGCATCTGGCAGATCGTTGACGGATCGCTGGTCAGAACCTTAACCGGACATGCCTTCGCGGTGCGCTCGGCACTGTCTTTACCTGATGGACAGCGAGTTGTCTCGGGGAGCGACGACAGCACAGTGCGCCTGTGGCGCGTCAGCGACGGTTCCGTTGAAGCCCTACTGGCGGAGCATACGAGCGACCCAACTGCTGTCGCTATCTACCCTGATGATACACGCCTTGCCTCCACAGGCAAAGATAGCCGGGTGATTTTGCGAAGTTTGACAAACGGGGCAGGAGTTGCTTCTATCAATGCACACTCCAACTGGGTCTACTCGACCGCTTTCTCTTCGGACGGGCAAAGAATGGCTACAGCGAGCCGGGATAACACCGTGCGCCTGTGGGATCCTCTGACTGGAGCGCTTATACTTACAATTCCTCACCCCAACTGGGTATATCATGTGACCTTCTCACCGGACAACACTATGTTGGCTACCGCATGTGAGGACAGGCAAATACGAATCTGGAGTGCCGCGACGGGAGCGCTGGTTCGCGCCATCGAGGCAGGTAGTTACGTCTACGCCGTCTCCTTCTCGCTCGACAACACGCTCATCGCTGGGGCGATGGACGACGGCACTGTTAAGGTGTGGCGTGTAAGTGGCGGTCAACTGGTTCAGTCGCTGAATGCTCACTCTGGGAGGGTCTATTCCGTTGCCTTTTCGCGCACAGGGAGATTGCTAGCCTCGGCGGGCTTCGATGGGCAAATCAAGCTCTGGGATACTATATCCTGGTCTCTGCGAGGAACCTTGTCTGGACACCTGGGACCAGTATACTCTGTTTCCTTCTCGGTGGACGGAAGCTTCCTGGTATCTGGCGGAGAGGACAATACGGTGCGCTACTGGTCGGTGGATGACCTTGCGCCAATCAAGGTATTGCGCGGTCACACTACGGCGGTCCGCTCTGTAGCTCTATCCCGAGATGGGGTGTATGCAGCGTCTGCGGGGGACGATGCAGTGGCGCTGTGGCGGGTTCGAGAGGTGCCGTATAACATGCCACCTTCTGTCCCCGAGGTGTTTGCCCCTGAAAACGCAGCCATCGTGTCACCTACACCAACCTTTGAGTTCCGCGCCGAGGATGCTAACGGCGACCGAGTGCGTTTTGTGCTGGAGTTGGTGCAGGGGGAGAACACCATCACACAGCAGACAGAGTTTGTGGACAGCGGCAGGCGGCTCACCTACACCCTGCCCACCGAGTTGGCGTCAGGGCAGTGGACATGGCGCGTCAAAGCACAAGACGCCAAAGGCTCGGAGGGCGAGTGGAGCGCTGTGCGCACTTTCACTGCCAACCGCGCCCCACAAATGGCTGAAGTGCTGGAACCCAGCGAGGGCGCCGTGGTCTCGCCCACGCCGACCTTGCGCCTGCGTGCTACGGACGCCGAGGGCGACCAAGTGAAGTTCATCCTGCGGTTCACACAGGGAGAGACCACACAGACCTTGGAGACGCCGTTTGGTGAGAGCGGACGCTCGCTCACCTTCACCGTGCCTGCAGCACAGGCACTGGCATCGGGTCAGTGGCAGGTTCAGGCGAAGGCAGTAGACGCCAAAGGCTCGGAGGGCGAGTGGAGCGCACCCCGCAACTTCACTGCTAACCGCTCACCGCTGGCTCCTGAGGTAATCGAGCCCAGTGACAACATGGTAGTTGCCCCTACGCCCACCTTCATCCTGCGTGCCACCGATGAGGAAGGCGACCAAGTGCGTTTTGTGTTAGAGTTGGTGCAGGGGGAGAACACCATCACGCAGCAGACAGAGTTTGTGGACAGTGGTAGGCGGCTCACCTACACCTTGCCCACCGAGTTGGCATCGGGAGAGTGGACATGGCGCGTCAAAGCGCAGGATGCCAAAGGCTCAGAGAGCGAGTACATTCAACGACGGTTTAGCGTCTCAGGCGAGGTGATTGCTGCCGTGCCCGCAGGGCTATCTGCTTGGGGGTTGAGCCTAGGGGCTGCCAACAAGACGAAAGCGGAACTAGGTCTAGCGGATGTCCCTATGCGTGTCTGGGAGCCGGCAACGGGGCAATATCGCGAAGTCGCTGCCAACGAAGTGCTAGCGCCAGGGCAGGGCTATTGGATAAAGCCAGGATCGAGAGTGCAGCTCATTTTAGCGGGCACTCCTAACACACCGCCAGTTACGATTCCTCTTAGAGCTGGTTGGAACCATATTAGCAACCCGTTACTGTCAGCAGTTCCGTGGCGTCCTGAGGCGATACGGGTGAGGCGTAACAACGAAGAGCTCAACCTGACACAAGCAAGACAGGTCGGATGGATAGCAGGCTACGCTTGGGGATGGGATGCTGCACAAGCCCAGTACTTCCTAGTCCACGAGCCAAACACTATACCTGGTGCTCAGGCACAACTGAACGCCTGGCAGGGCTACTGGGTGTATGCCCACCAACCATGCGAGCTAGTGTTGGCTCCATCGCAGGGCGTGCAGTCAAACAACAGGCTTCATGAGGATGAAACTCCCGGGGCATGGTTCATTCGGTTGCAAGTGCAACTCGGTACGCAACTGGCGGGGGTATTACTCGGCGGTAGCCGTTCTGGGCAGGATATCGCCATCGGTCTACCGCCAGATCCCCCTTCTTCTTCACCAGTTCCTAGGATGTATCTAGAGCAGCAAGGTATTCCACTGGCAGCAGAACTGCGGGCGGAAGGACGCGCGAACAGTCCATGGGAGGTGGTCGTGCAAGTTCCCGCCAGCAGTGCGGAGACGGCAACCCTGTTCTGGCAGGGGGCGCATGCAGCCCCTCGCCATCTGAACGCAGTGCTGGTAGACCTGCAGACTGGCGAGAGAAAGTTCCTGCGCACGACTAGCTCTCACACGTTTGCCGTCAGCCGGCAGGGTGGCACGTATCGCTTCCGCATCGAGATGACACCTGCCAGCCAGCTACTGCGAATCACTCAAGCACGAGTGAGCGGCGGTCGCAGTGCAGGCGGAAGATACACGATTAGCTACCAAATTAGCGACAATGCCTACGTAGAGGTTCACATTGTTGCGAGTGGCAAAGTGGTGCGTCAACTGACGAGCGGGGTCACTCGTTCAGCTGGCATCCAGCAAGTGACATGGGACGGGCGAGACAGCAATGGAATCGCGCTTCCGGCAGGAGCATACATGGTGGAAATTCGAGCCAGCAGCTCCGACGGGCAAACGGTACGCACGGCGCTGCCCATCGTCCTGACACGATAAGGAGGATACAGGATGAAGCGCAAGCGATGGCTCTTCGTAGTAGCGGGCTTAGCAGTTGCATGCGGACTGAGCGCGTGTGGTAGCGGAAGCAGTCCAACAGGTCCGACCGACCAGGCTCCCCCCGTCATTGACGGGGTGAGAGTTACGCGCTCTGCCAGCAACCAGGTGCTTGTGGAAGCACAAGTTTACGACGACAGCGCGGTGGCGAGCGTGCAAGTGCTGGCAGTGGATGGCAGCCTGCTGACCAGACAGTTCAGCATGCAGCAGCAGTACGGTAACAGGTATTCTGTTACTCTGCCAGAGAACATCCTGCGCGTGACGGTCAGCGCCACTGACACAGCGGGAAGAACTTCACAAAGCAGAGAGGTGTTAGTGCCCCCTCCAAACCCCCCTAGCTTCTAGAGTGTGTAGACCACTGGCAGGGGTTGTCACGAAACCGCCCCTGCCTTTTTACATCCGCCTCTGCTCTCCACTGTTCGGGGCAGTTACGTACCTCTCTCCGGAAGGAGCGCCCATTCTTACAGAGCCGACAGCTTCTAGCAAGTCATATGTTTCTCTCGCCAGGATAGCCTTCCACCGTAGCGCGAACAAAAAACGTCCGGATGAGTAACAGTACGATGATAGCTTACTCACTTAGTAACCCTTGCAGGAACAGGAGAATTGTCCCTTCAAGCAGCACGCTGAGACAAAAGTCGCCAGTTTCATCGGCGCGCAGCGGCTCGACACTCCAGTTGTTGATGTGTTAGCGAGTATCTATAACCGCTGGTTGTCCTGAGCATGGCGAGCGCCCGTTGGTCTATATCTACCTACCATGACACCGAAGTGCTCCGATTGGGTTAGTGTGACGGGAGAAGCATATGGTGAAAAAAGTGTGCATCATGGTATTAGAACTTTGACGATTCAATGTTACATACACTTATGTCGCTAAAACAGCACGCAGAGGTATGTCAACAACGAAAATGCTCGTGTGCTGTCGAAACACACGAGCCTGCGACAATTCGCGAAAAATGTCCACTACCACTGGGTGTAGATGCTGCCTGCTCCAAACTCCACAGTCAATCTAACGGTTGTGTTCGCGGGCACGTTCGTGAAGGTAGTTTCTGCTGAGAAGGAGAGATCTGCTGTGAGCGTGTTCTCAGCCCCAGATGCAAGCAAGTGGAGCAGACGCCAACCATCTGTCTTGCCCATACGCACTGAGAACGGCGACAGATTTTTCACAATGTAACTACCATCCGTCTGGCGCTCCACAGTTAGTGTACCGTTGTAGACTAGTTCAAGGGGAGGTGCAGAGCGCGGAGTATCCCCTTCGTCTCTATCCGTCAGCCTAAGCCACAACCGCAAAGAGACGTTGCGCAATATGATAGTGCCAGGCATCCCAGTGTTGGGGGCGAACGTGAAACGCAGACGAATATCCTGACTGAATACTGCAGTTTCCATCCCCTCGTACTGTGCTAGGTCAATGTTGTTACCAAAAGAGTATGCAAGCAGCGCCTGGCTCGGGTCCGAGGGGGGGCGAGGTGTTTCAGCTAAAAACTGTCTAGTCAATGCGTCGCCGCTAAGAACAACGTTCACCTGGGCAGAGCGACCACTCAGAGCCAGAGGGTCATTGATAGTTTTGGCGCTGCGAAACATACTCCCGCCGCATCCTGCTACCAGCGTTCCAACAGCTGCTGCTAGCGATAGTCCAAGCAAACCCCAGAGTCTCATCTTGTCCTCCTACGGTTGGACGTTTCGGTACCATGGTAATTATCGGAGAAATCTGGAGGCACTTTAGATGCAGTGAGGCAGTGGCACGGAGCCATACCATGCCAAAAGATTGTTGTCGAGGCTTACTTGCAGTGAAAACAAGCAGTTGGCATGCTTGCGCCAGGCGTCAATTTCGATGAGAAATACCTCTCGGAGCAGTCCAACCCCTACTTCCTGAAAACCACTCTGTCCTCAGAGACCTCCGTCCTCCAGTCAGTTATCCGCATGATGATATCCATAGGCACATACAAACGCCCGTGCCCTGCCAACGCTATCTCAAAGCAGACTCCTCTCTAGCGCACCCCTCACGGTTGGTCTCCTCTTGCGCTGTATCCGAATGTAATTCTGAGACCTTTTGTCATTCTGGGCGGAGCGAAGAATCTCGGAGGTGCTCCACTGCGTTCAGCATGACAGGGAGAAGGCTTTTGAAGGAGCCTTATCCCGCAGACTGCCTGTCGTTCCGTTCGCTTGTCATTCTGAAGTCCCCACTGTTCGTAAAGGGGAAGCGCCCACGTGCTTCGCTACGGGCAGGAGAGTTCATCTAATGCGCTTTATTGCTGGCAGTAGCACACGTCATTGCGCTCCTTGTTGTTCCGAGCACAGCGAAGAACCTCTCTTGCGGCTTGAGGAGTTTCTCAGCGGCGCTGCAGGCGAATGAGATGTAGGCGTCTTCGGTCGGGGGGCAGGTCGGGCAGGTAGATTTCCCCCGCACTGAGGAAGCGGAAGTAAGGGGTAAACACCTCCAGAAACTCCTCCAGCTTCAGGCGGTAGGGACCGCCCTCGGGAGGCTGTGGCTGGTCAGCGTGGAACTCGCGCAGGAACAGGATACCGTCTGGCTTGAGCACTCTGGCGACCGAGCGGGCGTAGAGGGGGCGTATCTCGGGCGCAAAGGTATGGAAGCAACCTGAGTCGCAAATCAGGTCGAAGCTGGCGTCGCGGAAGGGTAGCAGGCGTGCATCGGCGCGGATGAGCGGGATGTCCAGCCCAGCGCGGTGGAACCGCTCGCGGGCGAAGCGCAACGGCTCTGGAGCAATGTCTACGCCCACGACCTGGTAGCCCTGTCGCGCCAGATACATCAGGTCGGTTCCCGTGCCGCAGCCGAGGTCGAGGGTCAGCCCGCGCGGCAGCAAGCCACGTCGCACAGTCTCCTCCAACCCCTCCGCAGGCTCCTCGCGATGCCAGGGCATCTGTTCGGGCGGGGTCTCGCGGTAGCGTTGCAGCCAGCGTTCAACGTGTTCGTCTCTCATCGCACAATCAGCACGGGCTTGTCGTGTATGGCATGCAGCACGCGATGCGAGACGCTGCCCAGCAGTAGGGCGGAGGCGTTGCTCAGTCCGCGCGAGCCCATCACGATGAGGTCAGCTCCCTCCTCCTCTGCTACTTTGACGATGGTCTCCGCGGTGTGACCGTATTCGATGCGCGTGTC
>JANWXG010000260.1 GCA_025057335.1 bacterium
CCACGACGTCCACAAACCCCAACCGGCGCGCCGCTTCGACGTGCGCTGGTCCGATGAAGCCGGTGCCGATAATCGCTGCCTTAACCTTTCGCATTTTGCTGTCACCTCCTTTGACTCTAATAGGTTGATTCTGTTCAGCACACTCCACTTCCTGCAGAAATGTTGAACCTATCCCCCTACCCCCTTCCCTGCAAAGGAAGGGGGAGAGGCTCCCCTCTCCTCGCAGGAGAGGGGAAGGGGGTGAGGTTTACCCCTGCAAGGAGTGGGTTTGGTCTACCACCTGCAAGAAGGACTTCTAGCCATTCCCATCCACTGATTTCAATCGGGGGAAGTCGCACAGTCGCAGAATCTTTATATGGCGAGAGGCTGCTATTCGAAGAGATGTCATCCTGAGCGCAGCGAAGAATCTCCCCGATGCTTCGCTGACGCTCAGCGTGACGAAGGGACAGCTCGGCAAGAGCCTCGCCCTCCAGCTGCCGTCACAAGGCTCCTAATCCTCTTCTAGGTCGCGTGTCAGCTCGACTCCAGCCACCCGTAGACGGTTAATCGCCTTCTCCAATGCCTGACGGGCGCGTTCGTGGTCAGCGGTCGGGTCTTGCAGCATCTGCCGAGCGCGGATGAGCGCCTCACGGGCGCGCTGGATGTCGATGTCCTGTGGGCGCTCCGCCGAGTCGGCTAACACCAGCACGCGATTGTTCGCGACCTCCATAAACCCGCCCGACACGGCGACGTTTTCCTCTGTATCATCCGGGTAGCGGATACGCAGAACACCGACACCCAGCTCCGTGACCAGAGGGGCGTGGTTCGCTAGCACGCCCAGATACCCCTCCGACCCTGGCGCAACGATGCTAACGACCTCCTCGGAGAGCAACGCACGGTCGGGTGTGACAATCTCCAGATGGAACGTTCTTGCCATCGTGCTCCTCGCTATGCCTGCGCCAGCAGTCGCTGTGCCTTCTCCACTGCGTCCTCGATAGTGCCCACCATGTAAAACGCCTGTTCGGGCAGGTCGTCGTGCTTGCCCTCCACAATCTCTTTGAACGAGCGCACTGTATCGGCGATAGAGACGTATCTGCCAGGGTTACCAGTAAACTGCTCCGCCACGAAGAAGGGTTGCGACAGGAAGCGCTCGATCTTGCGAGCGCGCGCGACCAGCAGCTTGTCCTCGTCTGACAGTTCGTCGATGCCCAGAATAGCGATGATGTCCTGCAACTCCTTGTAGCGTTGCAGGATGGCTTGCACGGCGCGCGCTACCTCGTAGTGCTCCTGCCCGACGATGTTCGGGTCCAGGTTGCGCGACATGGACGCCAGCGGGTCGACGGCGGGGTAGATGCCCTTCTCCGCAATACGCCGCTCTAGATATACGTAGGCGTCGAGGTGCGAGAAGGTAGTTGCAGGCGCAGGGTCGGTTGGGTCGTCGGCAGGCACGTAGATGGCTTGCACCGACGTGATGGAGCCGCGCTTGGTGGAGGTGATGCGCTCCTGCAGCGCGCCCATCTCGGTAGCCAGTGTAGGCTGATAGCCGACCGCGCTGGGGATGCGTCCCAACAGCGCAGACACTTCAGAACCTGCTTGCACGAAGCGGAAGATGTTGTCGATGAACACCAGCACGTCCTGCCCCTGCTCATCGCGGAAGTACTCCGCCATCGTCAACGCGGTAAGCCCCACGCGCAGGCGCGCCCCCGGCGGCTCGTTCATCTGCCCAAACACCATGCAGGTCTTGCTGATGACGCCCGAGTGTTTCATCTCGAGCCACAGGTCGTTGCCCTCGCGCGTGCGCTCACCCACGCCCGCGAACACCGACACGCCCCCATGTTCCGTCGCGATGTTGCGGATGAGCTCTTGAATCAAAACGGTCTTGCCCAGTCCCGCGCCGCCGAACAGCCCGATTTTGCCTCCCTTGTTGAAGGGGGTCAGCAGGTCAATCACCTTCAGTCCCGTCTCCAGGATCTCGGTAGTGGTGGACTGTTCGGGGAAGGCTGGCGCAGGGCGGTGGATGGGCATGCGTTTCTGCGCGTTAACAGGTCCCGCTTCGTCAATCGGCTCGCCCAGCAGATTGAACACCCTGCCCAGCGTTTCGGGACCTACTGGCACGCTGATAGGTCCACCTGTGTCTACGACTGGCATTCCACGTACCAGCCCATCCGTAGAATCGAGGGCGATGCAGCGAACCATGTCGTCGCCCAAGTGCTGGGCGACCTCACACACCAGGCGGATGCCCCGCTCGCGGTCCTCGATAGTGACCGCATTCAGAATGGCGGGCAACTCCCCTGCGGGGAAGCGAGCATCCACGACAGGTCCCATCACTTGCGCTACCGTGCCTATTGCCATCGAGTAGACTTCAACCTCCCTTGTGAAAAGATGTTCCTTGTATCCGTCGGATTCAACATTCCCATCATTCTGAGCGGAGATTCTTCGCTGGCGCTCAGCATGACAGTAACGACGCCCCTTTCGCCTGTGGCTCAGTCAGAAGCACTCACGTGCTTCACTACAGAACCTTTTGTAGTGGCACACTTCAGTGCGCTTTTGCCCTTGCCACAACGGCTCGGCAGGAGCCTCGCCCTCCAGTTTCTCGGCATCCTCCCTCCTGTCATTCTGAGCGAAGCGAAGAATCTCAACGAACCCCAATCTGTCAGCGTGACAGCAAAACGCGCTGAAGCGCGAGGGACGAATGTGCGCCCCACAACGCGCTACTCGAAAATCTCCTCCACCCGACACTCAAAGCCGGGTAGCACATCTTCCCCAGATAGCGTATCGTTTTCGGCGAGAGTATGCACAGGCTGCCCTGCACGGCAGACATACACCTTCCTGCCCTCAGGGTCTACTACCCACACTAAGCGCACTCCCGCCTCTAGCCACCCATTGACCCGGTCCAGCACGGAGGAAAAAGAGTCCGGAGGCGAAAGTACCTCCGCCACCAGGTCAGGGGCGAAGCGGGCGAAGCGGTCTGGCAGCTTACCGTCAGGCAGCCTCTGCTGAGAGAGGAAGGCAACATCCGCTGCCCACACGGTCGCTTCGGACAGCACGAAACCTACTTCCCCTGATACCACTTTGCCAAGACCGCGTTGACGCACAAACTCACGCAACACAGCCCCCAGATTGAGCTCCACATATCCATGTTCTGGCGATGTCGGCGCCAACTCGCACAGTTCCCCCTTCACCAGCTCCAGTCGCTTGCCCGTGCGGTGCGACAATTCCCACAGGTCGTCTATCGTATACGTTCT
>JANWXG010000261.1 GCA_025057335.1 bacterium
GGTCTGCCGCAGGGCGCTGCCAGTTAGGAGGCCAGTGATGGCGTATCCATACATCGGCATGGGAGGGCAGGCGGCGCAGACGGTCCGCAACGAACTCCCAGCGGGCGTCGTCCTGCAGGGCGTAGTCGTCGGTGACATGGGGTACGAGGTAAAACTGCCAGTCGGGATACAGCTGGTGCAAGGCGTTGACCAGCTCGCGATTCACCCGTGCCAGGCTATGCCTCGCGAGAAACGCCCCTTCCCACACGATGTGTAACGGTTTGCTCATGTGGCTACGCCTCCCCGTGAAATCTTCTAGCGCAACGGTCATGAGGGAGCAGCCCCTCTGGAGGGACGCGCTCTGTCGCGTCCGCCTACGGATTACCCTTGGAGGGACGCGCTCCGTCGCGTCCATCACGGTCACCGTTCGGAGGGACGCGCTCCGTCGCGTCCACAAGGGTCACGACAGAGCGTGACCCTCCAAAAGGTTCGCCCGCATTGGAAGGACGCGCTCTGTCGCGTCCACACATGGGGTCACGACGGAGCGTGACCCTCCAGCCTCCTACGCTGCCCTGTCAGGCGCGCGCTCGCACTGACCGCCATACCGCGCTACCGCCACACCATCGTAACGTCCGCCCGTCAGCCACACTCTTCCCAAAAAGTTGTCGGGCAGGTGGTCGACAATTTCGATATCCGCGCACTCCTCGGCGTTCACGCCCAACGAGCGCACATACCGCTCCAGCAGAGCGAAAGCATCCTCCGCGCGGAAGGCGTTGAAGCCGCCCGCATATACCTGCAACAATGCTCCGTCTCCGTGCCCATGTTCCTCCAGGTAACGGCGAACGACAGACTGCCAGGTGTGCGGCTCGTTCCAATCAGGAATGCAAAAGTAGGTTTTTGCTCTCTGTAGTACTCGCTCATATGCCTCAGCAGTCGCGCGCGCGGTATGCTCCCAGGTGTAGTGCATCAGGATATACTCGCGGAACGCTTCGCGCTTCGCCGCGTCACGGTCTTCCCATGCTTGAAGCACCGCCTCACGCACCGAATCTACATCGGCAGGGTTGCAGTAGTAGGCAAAATCGCCAAAATACTCGCGCTCCGCTCCCCGATTGCCCACCACGATGGGACAACCTGCCAGTGCAGCTTCCAGGCTGGTCAAGCCAGGGGTCTCCGCCCACGAAGGCATTGCGTGTACTCGCGCAGCGGCATACGCGCTGGCGAGCAGGTCGGGTTCTAACTCGCCCACGAAGTGTGCGCGGTCGTTCGCCCAGCGATAGCACAGCTCGCCGTATTCGCTGTCGGATATCTTGCCTGCCAGCACAATCGGCATGTCAACGTCGCGCAATGCCCACAGAAGCATCAGTTGATTTTTGAACGGCTCGATCCGCGCCGCGCATAGCACGAAATCGCGCAGACCGAACCGCTGCACGAACGCATCAGGTTGCGCTTGTAGAAACCGCTCTGGGCGCACTGCGTTCGGCACAACCTGCGCCGCCTTATCGCCCAGTCGGAAGTATCTGCGAAGCGCCCCCAGTTCCCATTCGCAGTTGGGCAGCAGCAGGTTCGCTCGCTGTACGATGCGCTTTTTGACGCCCTTCAGCGGTTCGGGTTCATCCAGAACACCTGGCCCGTCCACTTGCGCCTGGAGCCTGCCCTCTTTCCACGCCTGCAACAGCTCCTCTACCTGCTGCGCCTTCTCGTGCCTGAAGATTGCCGTCCCCACTGCCACGGGGTAAAACGCCGAGTTGTCGCGGAAGATAGTGGAAACCACCAGAGGCTGTCGCGTCTGCTCCAGAGCCTCCACCTTGTCCATATGGTACAGGCTGAAGGCGTGAATTAAGTCGTAACACTCCCTCGGCAGGCGCAACGAAACGGACAGGTCAGCGACCGTGCCTTGCTCCCGTAGCGCCAGCAGGGTCTCCAGCAGCTGAGTCTCACCGCCGCCCAGCATGTGCAGCGCTCGCTGATGTGTGGTCATCAGCACACGACGGCGTGCCGACACCTTTTCCCCTTTCCAGCCGAAGGCGAACAGCCACTGGCATTCGTTCTCCGGGTCTATCAGGTGCGCCGTCCCGCCGAAGGCGTTCTCCATCTCCGCACGCCACCGTAGCGCATCTTCGGGGAAGGAGGGCGCGCCGATGAAGAAGCTGCCACCCTCGCGCAGGCGTCCGACGTGTCTTTTCCATTCCGTGCCAAAGACAATCAGAGCGTCCGCTTCGTCTTCCTGCCACGAGCGCCAGCCGTCTGTTTGCGGGAAATCTACGGAGCAATATACCACCCCTCCCGCCTGACGCTGTAGCCTCTGCCAGAGCCTGTGCCACCATGCGGGCGGTTCGGCGTCAGGAGAGTCGCCGACGCGCAGGATTTGCGACAGATACTTCTGCTCCACAGGCACCTTGCCTGCAGCCACATCCGTCACCAGCTGGAAAAACGCCTCGCCGTTGGGCGGCAGGAACTCCTCTTCCTGCAGGCGTCCCTCGCGTAAGAGCAGCTCCGCGTATTTCATCTGGTCTACTAATGCAGAGAGGGCGCTGCCCAAAGCCAGAAGGAAGCCGTGCGCTCCATCCTTGTAACCTTCTGTGGCGTCGTAGTAGAAGCGGAACGCATAGCCCATCGCTGCCGCGAGCGTCTGCCAGGAGCAAGGGGAACCCTCACGAAGCATGCGTTCGGCGGCGCTGTCACTGTAGCGGCTCAACTTGCCCAGATAGCGGTTCAGCGAGGGCGTGGTGAAGTGCTCAAACGCCCACTCCTCGCGGTCTGGCGGCATGTACTTCACCTGCCCGTGTACTTTCACCCCCTGATGCGCCGCAGGCAACCACTGAAACCGCCCCCGACGCAGCAAGCGCGGCGCGTTGTAGGCAGGATACCACTTGCCCGCATGGCGTATCCACTTGCCCAAAAAGTAGTTTTTGATGGCAACACATACTCCCGCCACGCTCTCATCGATGCCAGGCAAAATCTCCCGCAGGGCATCCGCAAAAGCAGGCGGCACGCGCTCGTCGGCGTCTACATACAGCACCCACGGCTGCGTAGCGTACTTGGCGCTCTCGTTCCTTGCGATATCGAAGTCTCTCACCAGAGGATACGAATATACCTTGTCTGTGTATTGACGGGCAATCTCCACCGTGCGGTCGGTGCTCTCCATGTCCATCACGATAATCTCCGCTGCCCATCCCTTCACGCGCTCCAGACATTCGGCGATATTGTGCTCCTCGTTGCGCG
>JANWXG010000262.1 GCA_025057335.1 bacterium
TTCTGGAGGGTCACGCTCCGTCGTGACCTCTGTGGACGCGACAGAGCGGCGTCCCTCCAATCTGGGCGAACAGGCTTCTGGAGGGTCACGCTCCGTCGTGACCTCTGTGGACGCGACAGAGCGGCGTCCCTCCAATCTGGGCGAACAGGCTTTTGGAGGGTCACGCTCCGTCGTGACCCTCTTGATATGGTAAAGCGCCGATGCGCTGTTGAATTCGAAATTCGTAGCGTGCAGGTCGGATACCGCTGCGCTCCGCTAGTCTTCCTGTCATGCTGAGCCGCAGGCGAAGCATCTCTGCCTCTCGCCAGGTTGAGATTCTTCGCTTCGCTCAGAGTGATGGAGCACCCTGTTGTCATGCTAAGCGCTAGCGAAGCATCTCAGAGATTCTTCGCTTCGCTTCAGAATGACATGGGCGCACTGACGTGCGCCACTACCAGCATGGCTCGCCACAGCACTTGGGTGCGCACAACGCACTCTTCAGCTTGTAGTGAAGCACGTCAGTGCTTCCCCTTGACAAGCAACAGGGACTTCAGAATGGCAGAAGGTCTGGAGGGCGAGGCTCTTACCGAGCCGTCTGTTTGGTCGCGACGGAGCGCGACCCTCCAACGCCCTCCCCCTGTCATGCTGAGCCGAAGGCGAAGCATCTCAAAACGGCAACGAGGCGAGATTCTTCGCTTCGCTCAGAATGACAAAACAGGAATGGAGGGCGAGGCTCCTGCTGAGCCGTCATCCCTTGTCATGCTGAGCGTAAGCGAAGCATCTCTGCATCTTGCCAGACTGAGATTCTTCGCTCCGCTCAGAATGACAAAATCAGAATGACACAACAGGAATGCAGGGGAGGCTCCCGCCGAGCCGTTCCACCTCCCCGCTCGCGGGGAGGTCAGGATGGGGCTTGGCGCACTCAGAAGTCGCCCTTCCCATCGGCAGGAATTCCTTTTCCCCGCTACTAAAACAAGGTATTGCCATGCGAAGGAGTCGCAGAACGCGAAATACCGCTGTCTCCCTCGTTGCCGTCGCGCTGGTGCTGCTGGCGTCCGCGCTGTGGTACCGCTGGATGCCTGCACGGGGCGATTTCGTTGGCAGGGTCGTCGGCGTCTCGGACGGCGATACCATCGAAGTAATGCGCGCGGGACGGGCAGTGCGCGTGCGCCTGGAGGGCATCGACTGTCCCGAAAGCGGGCAAGCCTACGGCACCCGCGCTAAGCAGTTCACCTCCGAGCTAGTTTTTGGCAAAGAGGTGGCGGTGCAGGTGCGCGGCACAGACCAGTACGGGCGCATCCTCGGCGAGGTCATCCTGCCCGATGGGCGCAGCCTCAACCGCGAGCTGGTGCGCAACGGCTACGCCTGGTGGTATCGGCGCTACTCGAACGACCCCGTGCTGCAGCAGCTGGAGGAGGAGGCGCGACGCGAACGGCGCGGCTTGTGGCGCGACAGGAACCCTATCCCACCCTGGGAGTTCCGCCGTGAGCGTAGGCGAAGCGACTCTACTCCGCTTCTGCGCCCATCACCTCATGCCGTGTGACCTCTCGTCCCTCCTGCGCGGAGCGGTATCCTGCCTCGATGAGCGCGATGACCTGCAGGTTGTGTCTGCCGCTGCAGAGATATGGCTTGCCCTCCTGGAGACATTCCAGAAAGTGGCGCATGGCGTTGCCGAAGGCATCGGGGAACCACTGTCCGCTAAAGCGCGGGCGCACCTCAGCGGGCGGCTCGACAGTCTCGATTACCACCTCCTGACTGGTCGCCGTGATGGCGCCTCGGTCGCCCTGAATCACTACCTCCTCCACTGAGTGCGGTCGCCGCAAGTGCCCGCGATAGCACCAGTTGTTGATGATACACGCCTGCATTCCGCTTTCGAAGCGGATGTTGATGACGCTCCAGGTGTCTCCCGTCACGCCCCACTGTGAGGAGTCGCGTCCCAGCAGGGCATACGCGCTGCGCCACTTGCCGAACCAGTGTACCACCAGCGCCAGGTGATGCACGCCCATGTCGCTGAGCACCCACCGCTCCTGCTTGCCGAAAAAGGGATGTGTGCTGGCATCTCCCCAGTCGCGGTTCTCTATCTGGCAGTAGTAGGGCGTGCCAATCGCGCCTTCGCGCAGGTAGCGCTCTATCGTCTGAAAGGCGGGCACGAACACCGAGTTCTGGTTCACCATCAGCGGGATGCCCGCCTCCTCAGCGATACGCACCAGCTGGCGGGCGTTCTCGTAGTATTGCTCCAGCGGCTTCTGCACGAACAGCGCCTTGCCGTACTTCGCTGCCCAGCGGAAGATGGGCTCCCGCACGTGCAGGAAGTGCGGGGCGGTCACGTCCACCACCTTCACCTCGGGATGGGCAATCAGCTCCTCCACATCGGTTGTGGCGAAAGGCAGCGCCCATTTCTCCTTCATCGCCGCCACACGCTCGGCGTCAATGTCCGCGCCGCCGACCACTTTCAACCCTGCGTCCCGATACGCCTGCAAGTGTACGTTGGCGATGCCTCCCAGACCGACAACGCCGATACCCCACTGCTCGTATGCCAAATCGCATAACCTCCTTCCTAGGGTTGCGTAGTAGAGATTTCGAGAGGCGTGGAGCGCATCCCCTGCAAGGTTCACTCGAATGCTTCCAGAAGGTCTACAGGTGTTGTGAAGCGTATCATGTAGCGGAAGCGGGCACGTTCGCAGACAATCGACGGGGAGGAAGAGCATGAACCACCTCACGCGCGAGCAGGCGCAGAAGCGTCTGGAAGAGCTGCGCCGTCTGATTGAGCATCACAACTACCTGTACTACGTGCTGGACCAGCCCGAGATTTCCGACGCCGAGTACGACGCCCTGATGCGCGAGCTGTTGCAGCTGGAGGAGCAGTTCCCCGACCTGCGCACGCCCGACTCGCCCTCGATGCGAGTGGGCGCACCCCCGCTGGAGGCGTTCGCCACGCACACCCATCGCCAGCCGATGCTTAGCCTCGACAACGCCTTCGGCGCGGAGGAGCTGCGCGCGTTCGACCAGCGCATCAAGCGGTTCCTCGGGATGCCCGCCGATGAGCGTATCGAGTATGTGGCGGAGCTGAAGATCGACGGGCTGGCAATCTCCCTCACTTACGTCGACGGCGTGTTCGTCACGGGCGCCACGCGCGGCGACGGTTTGCAAGGCGAGGACGTGACGCAGAACCTG
>JANWXG010000263.1 GCA_025057335.1 bacterium
GGGCGCGCTTCCGGACACCGGCTCAGGGGGGCGCGGCGTCTACCGAGCCGACCCACTTTCTTGCTGAGCCTAAGGCTAAGCATCTTCTCCTTGTCATGCTGAGCGGAGCGAAGCATCTGGGGGATTCTTCGCTTCGCTCAGAATGACAGGAGGCGCACTGACGTGCGCTACTACTAGCATAGCACGCCTTGGCAACTGAGTGTAAACGACACACTCTATTAGCTTGTAGTGAAGCACGTCAGTGCTTCCCCTTGACAAACAACAGGGACTTCAGAGTGATGAGAGGCGCACTGACGTGCACTACTACCAACATAGCAGCTGGTAGTGAAGCACGTCAGTGCTTCCCCTTGACAAACAACAGGAACTTCAGAATGACGGAAAGAGCTGGAGGGCGAGGCTCCCGCCGAGCCGTCTGGGGGGCATACTAAGCATGGGCGAAGCGTCTTACCTTATGTATGGGAGAGACAACGGGGGAGAGATGAGAAAAGCAGCACATCTGCTCTGGCTACTCGGCGCGCTGATATTGCTCAGCGCCTGTGCGAAGAAATCCACGCCTCCCGCTTCGGGGCAGGCGCCAACGGGGGAGAAAAGGCTGCGCGCTGCTATGGTCACCGACATCGCGGGCATCGGTGACCGTTCGTTCAACGAGTCCGCGTGGCGCGGGCTGCAGCGTGCAGAGAAGGAGCTAGGCGCGGAGGTACGCTACCTGGAGTCCGCCAAGCTGCCCGACTACGAGCGCAACCTGCGCCTGCTGGCGCAGCAGGGTTACGACGTGGTAATTGCCGTCGGCTTCGCGATGGAAGATGCGCTCAAAAAGGTGGCACCCCAGTTTCCCAACGTGGTGTTCGCCATCGTGGACGGCAACGCGCCCGACCTGCCGAACTGTGTGTCACTGAAGTTCCGTGAGCATGAGGGCTCCTTCCTCGTCGGAGCGCTGGCGGGCGCGATGACCAAGACGGGTACTGTGGGCTTCGTGGGCGGGATGGAAATCCCGCTCATCAAGAAGTTCGAAGCAGGCTACCGAGCGGGCGTGATGACGACCAATCCGCAGGCGAAGGTACTGGTGGGCTACACGGGCAACTGGACGGACACGGCGAAAGGTAAGGAGCTCGCCCTGTCGCAATTCGAACGGGGAGCTGATATCGTCTACCACGCCTCTGGACAGTGCGGGCTGGGCGTCATCGAAGCCGCGAAGGAGCGCGGCAAGGGGCATTTCGCCATCGGTGTGGATTCCGACCAGGACTACATCGCGCCCGGCTTCGTGCTGACCAGCATGATCAAAGGCGTGGACAACGCGGTGTTCGAGGTGTGCAAATCGGTCAAGGAGGGCACTTTCCAGCCCGGCACGCGCGACCTGGGAATCAAGGAGAACGGCGTCGGCCTCAGTCCGATGCAATACACCAAGCACTTGGTACCCCAGCAGGTGCTCAACAAGATAGAGACCTTGCGTCAGATGATTGCGGATGGTAGGCTCAAAGTGCCCCAAAGCGAAGAGGAGCTCAAGGGGTTCCAGCCGCCCGTCCTGCCTTAGGTGCGCGAGATGACCGTACCGAAGCACTTACCGCACTACACGTATGAGGACTACGTGCGGTGGGAGGGGCGATGGGAGCTGATTGAAGGCATCCCCTTCGCGATGAGCCCGCAGCCTTCCTTCCGCCATCAGCGCATCTCGCAACGCATCGCAGCCGAGCTGGAACGCGCCCTGGAAGGGTGCGAGCATTGTCGAGCCGTGCTGCCCGTAGACTGGAAAATCTCCGA
Organism: bacterium; assembly: GCA_025057335.1. Classification (GTDB taxonomy): domain Bacteria; phylum Armatimonadota; class HRBIN16; order HRBIN16; family HRBIN16; genus HRBIN16. The sequence goes on from JANWXG010000263.1 coordinate 1,759, forward strand.
GGACACAGTGGTGCAGCCCGACAACATCGTGGTGTGCGGAGAGGTGAGGCAGGAGGCGTATCTGGAGGTGCCGCCCGTGCTCATCTTTGAGGTGCTGTCGCCCTCTATGGAGCAGAAAGACCGCGTGGTGAAAGCGGGGTTGTATGCGGCGCAGGGGGTGAGGTATTACGTGCTGGTCAGCCCGGAGCGGCTTCAGGCGGAGGTGATGGAGCTGGAGGAGGGCGAGTACCGCCTGCGGGCGACGCTGTGCGAAGGAACGTGGCGCTTTAACCTGGGAGAATGCCAGATAGACTTCGATTTCGGGCGGATATGGAAGGTGTAACCTTTCTTAAACATTCCTTATCAAAAGGAGTGTATAATTACAACAGCAGAACGTTCTGCAGAGGCGATGAGGCATGATTGTTGAAGCACGCAACGACACAGTGAACTTGCTCGGTGCATTGACCAGAAACCACTGGCAGACGATTAAGGCAGCGGCGAATCTGCTGCTGAAGCGCCATCCTGCAGGTATCATCATCAACTGCGCGGGCATTACCGAGTGCACGGAAGAGGGCGCGGAGACCTTCGCGGATGCCCAGTCTTACATTCAGAAGCACGGAGCGCGCATTGTACTGTGCGACATCCCCGAGCACGTGATGGAGGTGTTGCGTCGGGTGCCCGGGGTGCGCTCACAGCTGCCTTTGGCTTGCACGATGGCGCAGGCGCGCGCCTCGCTGGGGTTGCCTAGCACGTATGAGACCGCCGAGGCGTCCACCGAAAAAATCGTGCTACTACCTGTGTGGGAAGGCATGAACGCCCAGTACGCCGCCAAGCACGCCCTACATGTAGCACGCGATGAGCACGCTGTGCTGCACATTGTGTACATCCTGCTGGTTCCGCAGAAGCTGGCGCTCACGACGCCCATGCCAGAGCAAGAAGAGAAGGCGCATCGCACGCTGACCGAGCTGGAGGAGATGGCGAAGCGCGCGCGCGTCAAGGTGGAGAAGCGCGTGGAGCGTTGCCGCGACCTAGCGCGAGGCGTCGTGACCGCAGCGGAGCAGGAGAAGGCAAGCCAGCTGGTGTTGGGCATCACCCCGGGCGACGCGGCGAGCGCCAACGGTTTTCTCAGCACTGTGCTGCAGAAGGCGCCGTGCGAGGTGATGGTCGTGCGCGCCCCAGCTGTTGCTGGGCAAGCGGTGTAGCGCAAGCCCTTCTTCTGAGATGGCATACATTCCAAGGTGAGCCCGAGGCGCCAGACGCACGCGCCCTTTCAGTGGCTTTCTTACTTCTTGCCCTTGCACAGCGGGAGCAGGTGTATCTGCCTCTTCTCAAACACTGCCACCTCGCGGAAGCCGATATCCCACGCGAGGAGCACTGCGTCCAGCAGGCAGTGCGCTAGCTCGTCGGGGTGGTG
>JANWXG010000264.1 GCA_025057335.1 bacterium
CGTAGCGGCTGACCAGAAAGGGGAGGATGACGGCGAACCCGGCGAACATCATCAGGAACTCCAGCACGTTCACGCGCACGTCGGCGTGTAGCCCACCACGATACAGGTAGACCGTGCTGAGTATCGTGCCCATTATCAGCCACACGAGCAGGTCGCCCCCAAACAGCAGCTGGAACAGTACTCCCAAAATGAGGGTGTATGGGGCGGGGGTTGTCATGCAGAAGGTGAGTAGGGAGCCGACGAAGCCGCAGGCGCGACCGTAGATACCGTAGAACCGGTCGGGGATGGTGTATAGCTCCGCTTCGCGCACGCGCGGCGCTAACCACCACGCGAACAGCAGAGCGAACACGTAGTAGGGCAGTCCGAACACTACCCAGTTCGACACGCCGTAGGAGTAGCTGAATTCGCCGACGCCCAGAATGCCTCCATACCACGTAGCGACCAGCGTCGCCACGAAGGCGGGCAGGGTGAGAGTACGTCCTGCTACCAGGTATCCTGTCGCATCATCCTCGCGCAGATGGCGCCGGGCGGAGTATCCCACCCACAGCACCATCGCCAGGAAGGCGATGAGCACCAGAATGTCGCCCGTGGAGAAGTGGATGGTCGGCTGCATCACAGTTCATCTACCACTCGAAAAGCTCCCCCGCCTCGAGCAGCCGCACGACGACCAGATGTCCACACTGCCACTCGATGCGCACTGGCGAACGTTCCACCACGTTGCTCACCCCGCGCGTGCCGATAGAGAGCGTCTCGCCATGTAGCGCCCATCTCAGCCCTTCTGTGCGCACACCCTCCACCTCGCCCAGCGGCAGTAGCGACACGGTCGCTCCGACAGGGGCGCTGAACTGTAGCTGACGGTGCGCAAAGTAGGTGATAGAGTGGTCCTCGACAAAACGGATAAAGGCACCATCCGTATAGCGTACCGCGCCACAGATGTTGCCCAACACATGGTCGATACGGTCTCCCGTCGTGCCCAGTACCACGATATCTGGCTGTTGCCAGCGCGCGACCGCCAGACGCAGCGCCTTCTCTAGGTCCGTGTCGTCCTGACCGGGGTCGTGAACCACGCTCTCAGCAGGCAGAGACCGCAGCAAATCTTCTGGCACGGAGTCGAAGTCCCCCACGACGTAGTCGACGCGCAGCCCCGCCTCACGGAGGCGCATCGCCCCCGCGTCTGCCCCGATGAGCACCTCTGCCCCGGCGACGACGGACTCCAGCAGTTCTCGTCGCGGCGGCTGCCCGTTCAGCATCACTACCAACCGGGGCGGAGGTATCCGGCTTTCCTCTAAACAGCTCACGTGTGGGTAGCCCTCACTTTTCCTGTTGCTCGACGTTTTCGTGTTTCAGCCTCGCGCGTACTACGAACGTTATGTGGAGTTGCCCTGTTTTCCTGCGTATGTATCCTGCCTCAGCGTACACAAGCCGTGGGTAATTTGTCCTAAAAACAGCTTATCAAATTCGAACTTGCTTGACAAATGAAGAAAAACCCTCTATAATGGTATCAACATGAGCGCGCAGAAACGGTTGCCGACATACGTGATGATCGCCGAGCGCATCAAGGCGGAGTGGATTAGTCGTCCCGATGTGCGTCCGGGTGACAAGTTGCCCACTCAGCACCAGCTGCGCAAGATGCTGGGAGCCAGCCGCCCTACAGTGGCGAAGGCGCTGGCGTTGCTGGCGGCAGAGGGGTTGGTAGAGTCCAGGCAAGGGAGTGGCGTGTATCTGCGCTCAACGCCGTTGGAGAGCACACGCACTCGTCTGCTGAGCTTCATCGCGCCGCAGTCGCACGCCGCGCTGGTGCTGCGCGCCTACTACGGCATCGAGCGTCGAGCACGTCAAAAGGGCTATTCACTGCTCATGGCGAGCTCAGAGAACGATGTGCGTCATGAAGAGGAGCTCGTTGAGCAGCATCTGCAAGCGGGAGCGCAAGGGGTCATCCTTTACCCCGTTACCCGCTGGCGACATCAGCTGCAGAACGATTACCTTCGCCGCCGCTGGCGCGATGTGCCGATTGTCCTGTTCGACATCGGCTACGAGGAGTGGGAACGCCCAATGGTGTTGTTTGACAACTTCAGATTGGGCTATCAGATGACGCAGGCTCTGCTGGCGCACGGGCATCGACACATCGCCTTCCTGCCCTTGCATCCGGATTGCCTACACCGCTCGATTCGTGAGCGGCGGGAAGGCTGGCTGGCAGCAATGCAGGACGCAGGGGTTGCAGTGCCGCCGAGTTACCTGCAGTGGGCTCCGCTGGCGCGGGAACAACCTCTCGATGGCGAGGAGGTAGCTCACCAGGTGCTGCGGCTTGTTCCTGTGCCCGATGCGCTCATCACCTGGGAAGACAGTGTTGCGGTGGCGGTCATCCGCGCGCTGCAGAAGCTGGGCGTGGCGGTGCCTGAGGAGATGCGAGTGGTGGGCTTCGACGACCTGGAGACCACGCACTTCTTCCAGCCTGCGTTTCCCACCTCACAACCCGACTTTGCCCGGCTGGGCGAGATTGCGGTGGAGGTGCTGGACGAATGGCTCAGTGGCAGGCGAGCAATGCCGCGCACGTACATCCTGTCGGTACCCGTTTTGTGGCGCGAGCCGCGCACGCTGCGGCGCATTCACCCCAAGGAGGGAGGTAGCGAGGATGAAGCGTGAGGTTTCACCCGTAACTGCTGCTGTGGTCATCATTGTCGTCATGCTGATTGTCGGAGCGGCATACTGGTTCTTCGCTGAGAGGCGTGCAGGCGGCGCCGACGTGCCTGCAGTGCCGCCCGATGTGCAGGCAGAGTTCCAGCGCAGAATGGGAGGTATGACCCCGGGAGGGCAACCTGCCCTGTCTCCCGGTCGCTAACAAAATCCATCACATCAAACAAGGAGGGTCTTCACATGAAGCGACATGCCTTTACGCTGATCGAGCTGCTCGTGGTCATCGCGATTATCGCGATCCTGGCAGCCATCCTGTTCCCGGTGTTCGCTCAGGCGCGCGAGAAGGCGCGGCAGACTTCCTGTCTCTCCAACTTCAAGCAGATAGGGCTGTCGGTGCGCATGTACTCGCAGGACTACGATGAGAAATTCCCCATGGGCACTTACCCTGGACCGCGCAACTGGGAGGTGAACCCCAGGGTCAACCCATACAGCGGGGTG
>JANWXG010000265.1 GCA_025057335.1 bacterium
GAGCGCGTCCCTCCAAATGGCGACCGTGTGGACGCGACGGAGCGCGTCCCTCCAGCTCCAAATGACGGGAGGCGCACTGACGTGCGCCACTACCAACACGGCGCAGACGCTCCTGAGCAGCCGCTCGAGGACAGTCCCGCGCATCTGAGGTCACACTTGCCCCAACCGCTCCCTTCGATGTAACATGAAGAGGTTGGCGACGGGAGAAAGAGGGTCAATATGTGTGCGGTGGCGTTGATTTCGTTTCTTCTGGCATGGAAGTACCCGCTGTTCTGGCTGGTATTCCTGTGGTCGCTGTGGGTGATGTCGAAGCAGACTCGTGCCACATATTATTACTACCAGACCACATATCAGCCGACACCTCCATGCACCGAACCGCCCCGTCCACGCCACACGCTGTATGACCTGCTGGAAGTGAGCCCCAACGCTTCGCCCGAGGTCATCAAAGCCGCCTATCGTCAGCTGGCGCTCAAATACCATCCCGACAAGCAGCCCGATGCGCGGGCGAGGCAGCAGGCAGAGGAGCGCATGAAGCAGATTAACGCCGCCTACGATATCCTGTCCGACCCCGTGCGACGGGCGCAGTACGACAGGGAAATCGGATTGTCCGGATAGATGTCTGCCGTGAGAGGGAAGAACACGCATCGCAAAGGAGGAGATGGTGGGATGATGTTCTTGAGAAAACGTAATGCGCAACAGGGCAGGGCGGGCATCGCCCTGCTGGTGCTGCTGCTGGTAGTCGCAGGAGCGGCTGGCTGGTACTTCCTAGTCTACCTGCGCTCGCCACAGGTGGCAGCGCGCCAGTTCCTGGAGGCGCTCAAAACGCAGAACTACGAGCAAATTTACCAGACCTGTGTGTGGACAGGCTTGCTTGCCAACGTGCAGAGCGGGCAGGATGTGCAGCGCGCCCTCGATACCGCCCGGCGATTCGGCATAGACGTCACCATTCAGGGCTACGAAATCAAGGGAGTGGAGACTCAGGAGAACAGCGCCACCGTGAAAACCTCCGTCATGCGCGGCGGCAAGAGCGAGCAATGGAACCTCATCATGGTCAAGACCCACGAAGGCAAGTGGAAGTGCGACATCGCAGGCAGCCTGTGGTCAGCAATCAGCAGGAGCTTCAGAATGCCCTCCTTGCCAGGGGGAGGTTTGGGAAGGTAACGCTATCGCGTGGACAACGCCCGCCTCGGCAGGTTCGTCCCGTGTGACGCGGGCAATGCGTTCGTAACACGAGACGCGGTGTGCCCGACATGTCGCCTGTCGTGCAGGTGTTGCGTCAGAGTGAACCTTCTCGTTCCCTGCCGTAGGGGGGAGCGAGGGTAACTGGAGGTAAACCTGCGTAACCGAGCACCTCTGACGCAGGACGCCTTCCTCTGTATGCCCAATCGATAGCACCAGAATCTACGACAAGAGGAGAAAGGGGATGGCGCAACGCACTTGCACCTACGTGGTACCTGGGTTCCATTCGGATGTCGTGTGGCTGGAGGACCAGCGCGATTACGCGGTCAGCCTTTTGGGCAACCTGCATCAGAACCTGCAGATTCTGCGTATAGATGCTCAGTATGGCGTCTTTCTGCACGAGCTCACCTACCTGAAGCCCTACCTGGACACACATCCCGAGGCGTTGCGGGAGGTGCGCGAGTGGATACGGCAGGGACGCATCGGCACGGGCGGCTCACACAGCCAGCCCACCGAGACCGTCATCGGCGGCGAGGGCATCATCCGCAACATCCTGTATGGACGTTGGTACCACGAGGGCGTGCTGGGCGACCAGCCGTGGATATACATGCCCTGGGACGTATTCGGGCACACCGCGCAGCTGGGGCAAATCCTGCGCAAGTCGCGCTTTCGAGGCTGCATCTGGAGCAAGGACATTCGCGGCGCGCTCGCAGTATTCTGGCACCTCGCGCTGGACGGCGAGCCCCTGTTGTTCAAGCGCATGGGCTACTGGTTTCCTAGCGAGGACCCCGAGAGGTTCCTGAAAGCCCTCGACGACTTCTTCCAGGAGATACGCTCGCTCGGCTTCACCGCCGACTGCAGGCTGGACTGCGTGGACTTCAAGCCGCCGACCGCATGGATGGTAGGGCGGGGCGAGGAGCTGGCGGGGCGCGAACACGCGGTCATCCTCAGCGGCGTCGGACATGAGCAGTGGTTCGAGCACGCCTTCCGCCAGCACGAAGAGGGCACGGTCTCCATCCCCGTGACCGCCCGCGACTACGAGTGGCACCACCAGGGCACAGGGCTCTCGCGCATCGAGCTCAAAATCGCCAACCGCCTTGCTGAACACGCCCTGTACGGGGCGGAGTTCTTCGCGACCGTCGCACACCTGCTGGGGGCGGAGTATCCCGACAAGGCGCTGGATAAGGCATGGCGTCAAGTGCTGTTCAACCAGCATCACGACGGCATCGCCGGACCCTCTTGCGACCGCGCTTTTCTAGACATGATGGCGGGCTACCGCGAGGCGCTGGAGCTGGCGCATGACGTGCGCACGCGCAGCCTGCGCTACCTCTGCGACCAGACCGACACCGCCTACACCGCCCCCCCGCCCACAGTCATCGTGCTACAAATCCATAACGCCCTAGGCTGGAGCCGAACGGACGCTGTGCGCGTCGTCCTGCGTTTCCCCAAAGAGGTTAGCGGCTTCCGCATCGAGGACTCTGAAGGCAACGTCGTGCCCTGCCAGCTGGAGGCGCCGCTCCCCCCACGCCTGCCCCTGCGCGAGGCGGAGGTCACCCTACTCGCGCGCGACATCCCTCCCTTCGGTTTCCGCACCTATCGCGTGGTGGAGACGACGACGCTGCCCCCCACGCCCCAGCCGATACCCGGCTACACGATAGAAAACGAGTTCTTCCGCGTCACGGCAGACCCCACACTGGGCGGAGGTCTCAGCAGCATCTACGACAAGCAGGCAGGGCGCGAAGTGCTGAACCTGCAGGCGGGACCAGGCAACGAAATCGTCGCGTTGCTGGAGAAAGCCGACCGCCCCGAGCCTGCGTGGGAATGCTACACGCTGGGACCGAAGTGGTTCTCGCGCCACTACGCGGCGAACGTGCAGGCGTTTCAGGGAGCGGTGCAGTCGCGTCTGGTCATTCGCGGCGAGATGCGCTCGTGCGAGCGGGAGCAGACCGTCT
>JANWXG010000266.1 GCA_025057335.1 bacterium
ATGCGATGCACCGTGCCTACGGCATCGTGTACGTCCGCCACGCCGCCCTGACTGTCGATAGCGAACACAGCAACCCCTACCGTACCTACCAGTCGCTCGCGCGACACGCTGGGCACCTGCCCCATCTGCAGATACCGCGCTACCACACCCGACACGCCTCGCGCAATCAACGATGTGCCCACCAGACTGAGCAGCGCGCTCACCCACACGTAGAGCGCGGGGAAGCGCAGCAACGGATGCAACGCCTGATTGCTCACCAAGCCCAGCACCCCCCACAACATCAGGCAGAACGGCAGCATCACCGAGATGGGCACACCTCGTCCAATACCGAACGCCTCCAGTATCTGGGTGAGCACCGATTCATGATGGTGGTCACTGTGACCAGCATCGTGCCCGTGTTCGGCATGCGCCTCTTGCACCGCTTCGCCTCCTGCTGTCTCTGCGGGTAGGGTCTGTGCCGCGTCACCCGTTTCGGCGTGGAGGTCTGCCCCATGCGCGAGGTCGCCATGCTCGGCTCCCATCCCCGCGCCGTGTTCCACGTCACCGTGCCCCATCTGGGCGCTGGCATCGTGACCTCCCTCGCCCTGCTCTGCCGTCGTGTGCTCAGAGGAGACGAATCCCAGCGCCGTGACTATCGAGAAGAGCATTCCCACTACCAGCGGTAGCGCGAAGAGCAGGTTCCACCACTGTAGCAAGTTGTGCAGGTTGCTCATCGCTGTCACCTGCCCTTTCCATCAGGTAGACCCCAGGGAGGCGTCAAAAGTTGCGCTACCCTCATCTTAGCACGGGGCAGCAGGTGTGTCAATTTTGCAGCAAACCACACACTGCAGGGAAACAGATGACTCACAGTGGGCGAAGCCCTTGCATCGCGGGAGTTTCGTTTGAACGAAGATATTCTCAAAAGGACATTGCAATTCCTCGTCTTGCCGAGTACAATATGAAGTGCAGATGGAGCAGAATCTTGCCGAACAGATAGGTCAACGGATACGCGACCTGCGCGCGCGATTGGGGCTATCGCAGCAGCAGCTGGCGCAGCAGACAGGGATTGCTGCCTCTACCCTGTCGGAAATAGAGAACGGGCGCTACGCGCCCAATCTAAAGACGGTTGTCTCGCTGGCAGAGGCACTGGGCGTCTCCCTAGAGACCCTGCTGCGCGCCTCACAGCCCCCCCTGCAGGCGCTGTTGCGCACCGTAGAAAGCCCAGCGAACGCGAGAGCGTTGCGGCAGGGGGCGGAACTTTGCTACCGCTACGCCCAGATAGAGAGCCTGGCTGCAGTGGAGGTAACCCCTGCGCCGACCTACGCTCCCCCGCGTTCTCTCGAGGAGGCTGAGCAGATAGCCGTCCAGGAGCGTGAACGCCTGCAACTCGGTATAGACCCTATCGCCGATGTCGTCAGCGTTGTGGAGAACAATGGGCTACGTGTCGTCGGTATTGAACTACCTAATGGCGACCTGGCTGGCGCGCTGTTTCACGACAGCGCTCTAGGAAGCTTTGCCCTAATCAACCGCTCCGTCCCGCCCACCAGACAGCTTTTCACCCTGCTGCACGAGTACGCGCACTACCTGATGCATCGCGACCAGCCGGTGCACGTTGACCAGCACCCTCTGTTTAACCAAAAGGGACTAGAAGCGCTTGCCAACCGATTCGCGGCTGCCTTCTTGATGCCTGAGGCAGACATGCGGGCGGTGTTGACCTCGTTGCGTCTGCCAGGTCGGAAGGGCGCTCTCCCATCATACGCATGGGCTCTGCTCAGACGCCGATACCGCGTGAGCTTGAGCGCGCTGGCGTGGAGGCTGTTTAGCCTTGGCTGGATTTCCGAAGAGGAGCGCGAATGGGCGCTGCAAAGCGCAAAGGCGCTTTACGCCGCCGAGCAGGCGATTTTCGGTGACCTGAAGGCACCAGAGCCAATACCATCTCTGACCGAGCGCGCTATTGCCCTCGCACTGCACGTCTATGCTCGCGGAGACGCAACCGCCTCCTTTACCGCAGAGACCTTGCGGAAGCCCCTGGCGCTGATACTGGAGTACCTGCAACTACTTCAGCATCCCGCTGCCGCTGCGCAAGAGTGCGAGCAGCAGGGAGGAGACGCTCTGGAGGGCTGACAGCTAGTGGACAGCCCGTTGTTCTGGATAGACAACAATGTGCTAAACTACCTCTGCAAAGCGGGCTGTCTGGATACTGTACTGCGCAACGCCTCCTACAGGTTCGTGACCACCGCCTTCATCCAGCTTGAGGCTGAGAGGGCGGTCAGTGCAGGCGTTCAAGAGCTCCGGAGTGCTTTGGATGCGATGCAGCGCGGCGATATCACAGTCTACGACGTGACAGCCCCTCCTCTCGACACGCTACTGCAGCCCGAAACAGGATTAGGGCTAAGCGACGAATCGCTGGCTCGCTGCGCTCGTCACTACGGCGGCAGAGTGCTCACTCATGATGCAGCACTGATTCGCTATCTACACAAGAAGCGAATCGGATGTTTGCCTTTTCGCAAGTTCCTCGAGCTGGCAAACACGGAAGGATGGCTGCAGGAGGAGAAGGTTCTCCAGCTAAAGCGTCTGGCGAGAATTCTGTAGCGATTTCCCTCTGTGGCGCATTGCCTATGGCAAAAGTTGTGGTATAATATAAATGGATTGAGTATAATATGCTCAAATCAATTGAAGTAGAATATGAGAAGTCAAAGGAGGTGAGGCAGGATGGCACGTCGCGAGGTGACTCTGGCACGTCGGGAGAGCGAGGGCATCCGCCGCTGGGACCCGTTTGCGGAGATGGAGCGCCTGCATCGCGAGATGGACCGCCTGTTCGACAGGCTGTTCCCGTGGAGCCCGCTGAGCCGCTGGAGCTCCGACACGGAGATAGGTTTTGAGCCAGCGGTGGACATCTACGAGACGGGCGATGAACTGGTCGTGTTCGCCACGCTGCCTGGCGTGGAGATGAAGGACATCCAGGTGGAAGCGACGGCGGACACGCTCATCCTGCGCGGTGAGCGCAAGCCGCTGCTGGCAGACGAGAACGCCACAGTGCACTACCGCAGCGCCTGGGGCGGGCATGGCACCTTCGAGGCGCGCTATGACCTGCCCGTGGAGATCGACCCGAATAAGGTAAAGGCGACGCTCCGCA
>JANWXG010000267.1:0-2847 GCA_025057335.1 bacterium
GAAGAATCTCTGGGATGTTTTGCTAGCGCTCAGCGTAACGGTAGTGTTAGACAGGGCGGGAGCGAAGGGTCTCACTCTCTTCCGCTCCCGCTCCGCACAACAGGGGAAACATGGCTCGGCAGGAGTCCGCCGCCTCCTCCGATGCTCGCGGGCGCTTTCTCCCTCTGCCTCTGGTTCACTGGGTGATGCTCCATGCACCCTGTCCTTACGCCGCCGTCTCCGCCAGCTTCTGCGCCTCTTGCGTGTCCACGCGGATGCCTGGTCCCATCGTGGAGGAGACAGTGATTGCGCGTAAGTAACGTCCCTTCGCAGCAGCGGGGCGTGCCTTAAGCAGCGCGTTGATGGCAGTGCTAAAGTTCTCCACCAGTTGGTCTACCTCGAAAGAGGCTTTGCCTATCGGCATGTGGATGATACCTGCCTTCTCCACGCGGAACGCCACGCGCTTACTCTGCTTGAGGTCGCGCACCACACGCTCGATATCATTGGTGACAGTGCCTGCCTTGGCGTTAGGCATACGAGGACCGAGCAGGCGTCCCAGGCGGCTGACCTGCGGAACCATGTCTGGAGTCGCTACCAACACATCGAAGTCGCGCCAGCCCTGCTGGATTTGCTGGATGAGGTCCTCCGCCCCAACAACATCGGCGCCTGCATTGAGCGCCTCCTCTGCCTTCTCGCCTTTGGCGAACACAGCCACCTTGACCTTTTTGCCAGTGCCGTGAGGCAAGGTGGTCGTGCCGCGCACCATCTGGTCACCATGTCGGGGGTCTACCCCTAGGTTCACGGCGATGTCGATGGTCTCGTCGAAGCCTGCGGTCGCCAATGACTTGGCGAGTTCCAGCGCTTCCCGCACGCCGTACAGTCGAGTGCGGTCTACCTTTTGCTTCGCCTCTAGATAGCGTTTGCCGTGTTGTGGCATGGCATTCATCCTCCTGTGGTGTTGTGATTGTCGGGAGCATCCCTCCCACATGGGATGTGCTACGAGATTATACCTCGTCCTGCTGCGTAACGTGTGACGAGCGTGTTCTTAAGCGCCGTATCGCTGCAGGAAACGCAGGTCGTTTTCCAAAAACAACCGAAGGTCATCGATTTGATACTGGATCATCGGGATACGCTCGATGCCCAGTCCAAAAGCGAAACCCGTCCACTCTTCTGGGTCGATGCCGTGCGCTCGCAGGATGTTCGGATGAATCATCCCTGCCCCGCCCAGCTCTAGCCAGCCGCCTTGCCAGTAGATGGCGTAGTCCACACCGGGCTCTACGAAGGGGAAGAAGTCGGGGCGGAAGCGCACTTGCACATCTTCACCGAACATCTGTCGCGCGAATGCCGCCAGCGTGCCCTTCAGGTCTGCCATGCTGATGCCCTTGTCCACCATGAAAGCATCCACCTGATGGAAGGTATGGTGGTGTGTGGCATCGACCGTTTCGTTGCGGAAGCACCTTCCGATGACGGCGATACGGAAGGGGGGCTGGCGCTTCTCCATCACGCGCCCCTGCACGCTGGTGGTCTGCGTGCGCAGCAGGCGGGTGTCGGAGATGTAGAAAGACATTTGCTCGTCCATCGCGGGATGGTCTTCGGGATAGTTGAGCGCCGCGAAGTTGTAGCGGTAGTCGTCCAGCTCTGGGCTGTCCACGAATTCGAAGCCCAGTCCGATCAGGGCAGCGCGCACCCGCTCCATCGTCTGGGTCAAGGGGTGCTTCAGCCCCATGCGCAGCGGTCGGGGGGGCAAAGTGATGTCTATCCGTTCTGCGCGCAGGCGTTGTTCTCGCTCGCGCTGCTGCAGCGCCGCGCGTCGTGCAGCGACTTGCTCCTGCAGCTGTGCCTTCAGCGCGTTGAGCATCTGCCCGAAACGCGGGCGCTCTTCCGGAGGCAGAGTGGGCAAGGTACGTAATAGCTCGGTTACCTGTCCCTTGCGCCCAAGGTAGCGGGTCTCTACTGCCTCCAGCTCTGCCGTGCTGCCTGCAGACAGGATTGCTTGCGTTGCTTCCTCCTGAAGCGTGCGCACACGCTCTTCCAACCCTACTCTGCCCCCGTCAGCGTGGCGTGTTGTCGGGCAATCGCGACGAGTTCACGAAAGGCTTCTGGCTGGTTCACCGCCATATCTGCCATCACTTTACGGTCGAGAGCTACTCCTGCCTTGGTCAGCCCCTCGATGAAGCGGTTGTAGGGCAAGCCCTCGGCGCGGCAGGCGGCAGAGATACGGGTAATCCACAGGCGGCGGAACTGCCGCTTGCGCGCGCGTCGGTCGCGGTAGGCATACTGCAGGCTCTTCATCACCTGCTCGTTAGCGCGGCGGAACACGTTCTTCTTGCGCCCCCAGTAGCCTTCCGCACGCTCAATAATCTTCTTGTGTCGCTTATGCGTGATCGTGCCACGTTTTACCCGAGGCATACTGTCCTCCTCCTTGGCTAGATTCCCAGCAAGCGCTTCATGCGCCAGCGGTTGCCCTTATCCACTTCCTTCTCAATCTCCAGACGGCGCTTGCGCGAGCCGCTCTTATGCAAAAACATGTGGCTGTTGGCGGCATTGCGGCAAATAAGGCGCCCCTTTCCGCTCAAGGCAAAGCGCTTGGCTGCGGTCTTATGGGTTTTCATCTTCTGTTTGGGCATCTGGCTTTCATCTCCTTCAGCAGAATGGTGCGTGAAAAAGGGGGGAAAAATCCCCCCAATGAATGCAGCAATACTCGTGCTGGTTACTTGCCTTTCGGCTTCGGAGCCAGCACCATCGTCATGGTACGCCCCTCCAGCGTGGGAGGCTTCTCCACTACGGCGATGTCCGACACGCCGTTGGCGAAGAACTCCATCACCCGCTGCCCCATTTCGGGACGGGTAATCTCCCGACTGCGGAAGA
>JANWXG010000267.1:2857-3098 GCA_025057335.1 bacterium
CCCTCTTTCAAAAATTTGATGCAATTATTGAGCTTGAAGTCCAGGTCGTGGTCGTCGGTGCCAGGACGCACCCGAATCGACTTCACCTCTACGACATGTTGTCGCTTCTGCGCTTCTTTCTCCCGTTTCGCCTGCTGGTACTTGAACTTCCCGTAGTCCATAATGCGACACACGGGAGGGTCAGCCTGAGGGGCGACTTCAATCAGGTCGAGTCCACGTTCTTGCGCTAATTGCAACGCTT
>JANWXG010000268.1 GCA_025057335.1 bacterium
AGGAGGTGTACCGCGCCGACCAGCGCCTCGATCGCCTCCACAGGAGTGGCTCCAGGACGTAGCAGTGTCGGAGGGTGGGTGGTCAGGTCGAGTACTGTGGACTCCACGCCCACTGGCGTGCCCCCTCCATCTAGCACGGCGTCGATTTCTCCGTCCAGGTCGTGTAACACGTGCTCCGCTGTGGTGGGGCTGGGACGTCCGAACTTGTTCGCGCTAGGGGCAGCGATAGGAGTATCGCTCAAGCGAATCAACGCGCGCGCTATGGGATGGGCTGGTACCCGTAAAGCCACAGTGGGCAACCCCGCCGTGACCTCATCCGGGACGATAGCGGTTTTGAACAGCACCAGAGTCAACGGTCCAGGCATGAAGTGTTGCATCAGCGCTCGAATGGAAGCGGGCTGGTCGCGGGTCAGAGTGAACATCTGCTCTGGGTCGTCCAGATGCACGATGAGCGGGTCCCAGCTCGGACGCCCTTTCGCCTGAAATATCTTGCGCACCGCCTCGCGATTGAGTGCATCTGCCCCCAGTCCATACACCGTCTCGGTGGGGAACGCGACCAGTCCCCCTGCACGGATAATCTCCGCTGCCCGTTGTACCAGCGGCAGATCGTGCTCCTCCTCTCCTCGTAGGACAAGTCGCTCCGTTGCCAACGCGGTTCCACTCCCCGACAACATGTTCCCCCACGCCGATTATACCAGACTCCTCACCGCTCGTCGACGTGCACCCCCCGTTGGGTAGCCCCTGATATGCCGACACCCTCCTGCAACGGATGACAGGGGATATGCAGGGCATCGCGCTCTGAACATCTAACCTGTTCTCGGTGTCCTCGTCCAGCAATGAAAGCCGCCCCGTTGTTAGTAGATAGCGGAATGCGTTATAATACAAGACAACATACGAAGATGCAAGCGCACGCTTCGGCTAAAAGATGGCGCATCCTCCAGCTTGTCTCGAGCTCGGCAATTTCCGGTGCGGAGAAGCACCTGGCGCTTCTCTCCAAAACCTTACAACAGCAAGGGCATCACGTTGTCACGGTGTGTCCCCCGCAGGGATGGCTTCCCCGTGAGCTACAGCAGGCGGGTGTCCACACTTTACCGTCGCCCATGCATGGCGCTAGGGGCATCGTCACCTTCTGGCGCCTGGTGCGCTACGTGCATAAACAGCATGTCGATATCATCCACACGCACCTCACTCGTGCCACCTACTACGGGTTGCTTTTGGGACTGGTGACACGCAAGCCAGTGGTCTCAACGGTGCATGTGTTCACGTCCGACCCTGCCTACCGCTGGCTGTCGCGACGGGGCTATCCGTTGATAGCCGTTTCGGAGGCGGTGAAGCACTGGCTCATTGACTATGGCGTGCCTGCGGGCATTGTCCAGACCGTTTACAATGCCACCGACTTTGTGTCCCTGAACGGAGAATACAGCTGCGCGCCACTAGAGGTGCGCAGAGAGTTTGGACTGCCTGAGGACAGTAAGCTGATTGGGCTTTTCGCCAAGGTAAGCCCCATCAAGGGGCACGACCTGCTGTTGGAAGCGCTCCCCACTGTGTTGCGCCTGCATCCCAACACGCATGTGCTTTTCGTCGGAAGCACCGAGAGCAAGTTCGCCCAACACACGTGGCAGCGCGCCAAGGAACTGGGTGTGCATCATCACGTCACCTTTACAGGACTGCGGGCAGACGTCGCCCGGCTCATGCAAGCAGTGGATGTCGTCACCCTTCCCTCGCGCTCGGAGACCTTCGGACTGGTGGTGCTAGAGGCGATGGCTCTGGGCAAGCCCGTGGTGGCTACACGCACGGGAGGGCTGCCCGAACTGGTGCGCGACAGGGAGACTGGCATCCTAGTGGACTTCACTACCACCTCGCTGGCGCATGCCCTCAACGAACTGCTCACGAGCGCCGACTTGCGCCGCCGTCTGGGGCAGAGCGCCCGCTCGTTCGCCCAACAGTACTATACTCCAGAGCGGATGGTACGTTTGGTGGAATCGGTGTATGCCCGCGCGCTGAACGCATGAAGAGGCTACCTATCCTGATGTACCATAACGTGGGCGGGCAGGGACGCTCCCTCAACGTGCCCCCACAGGCACTGGCGAGGCAATGCCGCCTTCTGCATCTGCTCGGCTTCCGAGCAATCCCCCTCCGAGAACTGATTGCTCCCTTGCAGGAGCACCGCCTGCCTCCACGCACGGTAGTTTTCACCTTCGACGATGCCCTGCTCGGCGTCTACGAACTGGCGCGCCCCCTCCTGCGTGCCTACGGATGGCGAGCGACCGTCTTCGCGGTCTACCACCATCTGGGAGGTGAGACAGAATGGGCGTCCCACCTCCGCCACCGCGTGATGAGCCAGGAACAGTTGACAGCGCTCGCGAGAGAAGGCTGGGAAGTGGGCGCGCACACCCTGACGCATCCCCACCTCACGCGCCTTCCCGCCGAAAAGGCTTATCAGGAGATTGCAGGTTGTCGACACGAGCTGCAACGCCTGCTCGGGGAGGAGGTGCGCAGCTTCTGCTACCCCTTTGGCGACCTCAACGAGCAGGTGGTGCAGATGGTGCGGGAAGCAGGTTACCACGTCGCCTGCACAGTGCGCAAGGGGCTGGTACACCCCCACAGTGAGCCGTTACTGCTACCGCGAGTGCCCATCGCGTATAGCGACGGCGCTCTGGGGCTACTGTACAGGCTTCTGCGGGCATGGCGCCACTCCCGATAGGAAGCACTCAGCGCAAAACCGCCTCCTCCCCCGTCAGCACATGCCGCACAATAAGCCGGCTACCCTGAGGCAGGTTACGCGGCAGCCATAGCGCAAACGTCGCCTGTCCGTTGCGCAGCAATAGGTTCTGGCTCAGCCCTTTCAGCGGCTTCCCTGCGGCATCGCGCACTTCTACGCGCAGAACGCTCCGTTCCGGGGCGTTGGGCACGCGCACGGCGAACTGCGCCCTTCTCCCCGCTCGCCACTGTCCACCCGTCAGGCGTATCTGTGGCGCACCTGGCGCCTGAGGCAGGATAGCAAGCACCTTTGCCTCCCCCGGCGCAAGGTTCAGGGTCACCTCACCGCTCGTCAGCTTTCTGCCTGATAGCAC
>JANWXG010000269.1 GCA_025057335.1 bacterium
ATCCTGACGATGCTGTTCAATATCTTGTTCATGGGCATCGTCTTCTTCATCGTGGTCGCCTGGCGCGCCACGCCGAAGCAGGCACTGGACCTCTGGAAGGGCTTCATGATGATTTTCTTCCAGATGAGCATCCTGGTGTCGCTGGCGATTTTCTTCTCGGTGTTCCTGACGCCCTTCGTCAACTTCTTTATGTCGCTGGGCATCTACATCGTGGGCACCCTCTCTAGCGTGACCGAATCGCTCATGAAGGGCGAGAACCGCACCATCATCCAGAAGGGCGTAGGCGCGGTGCTGCACTACCTGCTACCGCAGTTTGGCAACTTCAACGTGCAGAACAAAATCATCCACCCCGAGACGCGCATCATCAACGAGGGGGTATACTACGTCCAGAACATCGGCTACGCCATCCTCTATATTGCGGTGTTGCTGATTCTAGCGGTCATCATCTTTGACCGGCGCGAGGTGTAACACGATGCGACGGATACAGTTGATTGTGGCTCTGGTCGCGCTGTGGGCAGTAAGCGCCGCCCTGCAGACCTCCATCGACCCTGCGCGCAAGCAGTTCGAGCCGAAGGTGGAAGGGTTGTTCGGCAAGATGACAGGCTTGCCCACCGAGTACATCTTCGGCACCATGCTGGGCTTTCGCGAGGTGGTCGCGGGGGCGCTATGGGTGCGGGCGGACTCCTTCTTCCATGAGGGCAACTACGACGCTATCCTGCCGATTATCCGCCTCGTTACGTGGCTGGACCCGCACAACTTGGACGTGTATAGCACGGGCGCGTGGCATATCGGCTACAACTTTACCGATACGGAGCAGCGCTCGGACCGGCGTTACCTCTCCGCCGCGCTGAAGCTGCTCGAGGAGGGTATCGAAAACAACCCTCACGTATATGACCTGTACTTTGAGATGGGGTGGATGTGGTACGACAAGATTAAGCAGGGACACAACGCCGTGCAGTGGTTCCAGAAGGCGTATGAGTTCCCCAACCGCCCCGACGAATACTCGCCTGGCATCCCGCCCGCGCGCCGACACATGCTGGCACACGCCTGGGAGAAGGCAGGGCTGATCGACCAGGCGCTGTTAACGTGGCAGGACATCCTGCGCCGGCACGAGGAGTACTACCAGCAGCACAAGAAGGAGTACATGGCGCGCGTGCAAATCGACGTCGCCAAGCACAACTACACCCTCAACGAGTTGCGCAAATACCGGCGATACATCAAGCAGCCTCCAGACACGCAGCCGCCAGTGGATGTGAAGTTCGATGTCAAAGTGCGCATGGTGGAGCCCAAGATTATCGAGGTCTCCGGTACGGTGGACATGGGGCAGTACTACGACGAGCAGATGCGCAAGATGGATTACCGCCCCGGGCGTGTGGATGTGGTGCTGCGTGACGAGGGCTATAAGTCGTCTATCCTGCCTACCGATGAGAAGGAGGCGGGGGAGGTATGGCGCCAGAAGGTGTTCACCTTCGAAGTGCCCGACGTGACGATTATGCAGGAGCAAATCGCCATCATTAAGGGCAAGTTCAAGCGCAAAATCGATATGAGCAAAGACCCGATGATGTACACCTTCAAGGCGCCGCGCTACGTCATCACGGTACGCTTCAACCCGCTCTACGCCCCGCCGCAAACGCAAGACCGTATCGGATGGCGTGGCGAGGGGCTGACCGACAAGCGCTACCTGCGCGTCGATGAGGTCACTACCGTCGACAAGGATGGGAAGACCTATACGGTGCCTGTGCGTCGAGTGCGCAAGCACCTGATGCTCACGCGCGAGCAGATTCTCAGCGGGAAGGGCGAGGCAGTCGAGTATAAGGGTCTGGAATAGCCCCGCCCGATGTGTTACAATAGGGATAGAGTAGCCGTGCTAGCCGGGGAGCTAGCGGTGCCCTGTACCCGCAATCCGCTACAGCGGGGGTGAACTCCTGCCCGCGGTGCCGTCTTGTGGGCAGTGCTGGTGGCAGGGGCGGAGATGGTTGGGCGCTGCGCAACGGCAGACGTGCCAACCCCGCCAGGTCCGGAAGGAAGCAACGGTCAACACGCTCTCCGTGTGCCGCAGTCCTACCCAGCCGGAGTCTGCTGCGCCAGTCGACACCCGGAAGGCGGTCATCAACGGCAGGTGCACGGCTACTCTATCGCTTTTGCGGTGGCTCCCGGATATGCCCCTGTGCGCACATGCATACCACCTGCCCACGCAGTTTCCGTCTCCTGTTGAACCCGTCATGCTAAGCCACAGGCGAAGGAGCCGTCCTCTGTCCTGCTGAGCCGAAGGCGAAGCCTCTCGCCGCGTTGTCATGCTGAACGGAGCAGAGATTCTTCGCTCCACTCGGCATGACAAAGAGTCTGGAAGGCGAGGCTCTGCCGAGCCGTTGGTCTTGGATGGTCGTGACGGAGCACGACCCTCCAGAGATTGCCTGGAGGGAGGCGCTCTGTCGCATCCGTAGGCACACGACGAACGTGTCCTGCTGAGCTGGAGGCGAAGCATCTCGTCAACATCGGGGTACCGTATGTTTGTCGTCAGCGGGAGGAAGCTCGTTCTGAGCAGGTTTTCGCTACAGCAGAAGCCTAAATAATAGAGGTTGTTCCTGGGAGAGCAAGAGACGGGGGAAAGCGTCTTTGGGGGACAGAGTGGCATGAACGTTCTGCGTCCCATCCTCATCAGCTTGGGGATATCCCTGCTACTCACGGCCGCTTTGCGAGCGGCAGAACGTGAAGTACGCTTTCAGAGCGACGGGGTAGTACTGGTTGGCACGTTGACTGCTCCCAGTGGGGTCGCTAAATCGCCTGCCCTGCTGATGATACCCGGAAGCGGCGCGGTAGACCGCAACGGCAACGGCGACGGGCTGCGCACTGACCTCTATCGCCAGCTGGCGCAGCGGCTGGCGGAGCTGGGATACGTCACTCTGCGCTACGATAAGCGCGGCATCGGCGCCAGCCAGCTGCCCGAAAAGCAACAGGACAAGACCTCCCTCTCGCACCTGGCGCGTGATGCGGTCGCTGCGTACCAGTTCCTGCGCCAGCAACCCCAGGTAGACCCGCAGCGTGTGGGCGTCCTGGGCTACGAAGATG
>JANWXG010000026.1 GCA_025057335.1 bacterium
GCTATGGGCAACAGGGCTAAAGACGTGATGAGTCTCATGGCGCTATCCCGCGATGAGTATCACCTGTCATGAGCGCGGCGGAAGGGGTCTCCCCCTCAGTATGACGGATTTATGATTCCCCACCCTACTGCACTTCACCTCTGAAAAGGATATGACCTTCTGTCTGGAGGAGAGAGGAGGTATCCCCTGAGTCCCTTTGTCACTCTGGTCGCAGCGAAGGGTCTTCCCATTGCCTCGCCCCTGGGGAACACGTACCTCGTTACTTCTTGCAGGCTCGAGCCTGCACTACAAGCGGGGCTGTTCGTAGTGGCGCACTTCAGTGCGCCTCCTCTCCCCGTCGCAACGGCTTAGCAGGAGCCTCGCCCTCCATCCCTTCCGTTTGCTAAGAGAAAGCACTTACGTGCTTCACTACGAGCTGAAGAGTGCGTCGTGCTCACTCGAGTGCCAAGGCGCGCCATGCTGGTAGTGGCGCACGTCAGTGCGCCCTTGTCATTCTGAGCGGAGCGAAGAATCTCCACCCCCTCATCTCAGCATGACGGATGTTCTTCCCTGCTACGGCAGGCATGGGGAGGTACTTTCCTCCTTTCCGAGTACTCTCACATAACATCGGAAAAATCTCGCAAGAGGACGAGCTATCCTCTTGACAAAGATGTGGAATCGATGTATTGTATAGGTAGATGAGGACCCGCCCCGGCGTGAAGACCGGGCGACGGAGCCAAGAGGGGGTTTGCCTGCCCGAGCTGAAGTCGAGAGGCGGGAGGTTTCCCGTCCGGCCCAGTTCGGTGCCTGCCCCGCCCTCTCCGGTGTGAAAGCCCCCCGCTTAGGGGTTAGCCGCTGGATCCAGAGCGCGGAGGTCAGGATTCAACCCCCTCTCCGATTTTTATTGCCCCTTTTTGCCCTCAGGATATACCACGCGCAGGTGCAACTCGCGCAATTGCTTCTCGTCGACAGGGGCGGGCGCGCCGAAGAGCAGGTCTTGCCCCGTTGCGGTTTTGGGGAAGGCAATCACCTCGCGGATGTTTTCATCATCGGTCAGGAACATCACGAGGCGGTCGATTCCAGGCGCGATGCCGCCATGTGGTGGAGCACCGTATTCAAACGCTTCCAGCATATGCCCGAAGCGTGCCTGTGTCTCTTCCTCACTGTAATTGAGCAGCTGGAACACCTTTTGCTGGATATCGCGCCGATGAATACGGATGCTGCCGCTTGCCCACTCCACGCCGTTGCACACCACGTCGTAACAGGAGGCGCGCACGCGCGCGGGGTCGGTGTCCAGCAAAGGGATGTCCTCCGGATGAGGCATGGTGAAGGGGTGATGCATAGGGTCCCAGCGTCCCTCTTCCTCGTTCCACTCCACCAGCGGAAAGTCCACAATCCAGCAAAACGCCAGCAGGTTGGGGTCCAGCAGTCCCAATCGTCTGCCGAACTCATTGCGCAGGCGCGACAGCACGTTCGCGACCACTCTCGGCTGGTCGGCGACGATAGCAACCATGTCGCCTTCCTGTGCCTGCGTTGCCTCCCGAATCGCGTCTAGCTCCTCTGGAGTGAGGAACTTAGCGACAGGTGAACGCACGCCTGTGTCGAGCCACTGGATGGTCGCCAGCCCCTTCGCGCCGAATCGTCGGGCGAACTCTGTGATGTCGTCGATGTCCTTACGACTGTATTGCGCTCCTCCGGGGATGCGAATGGCTTTCACCTGCCCACCACTCTCCAGTGCGCTGCGGAACACCTGCGCCTGCGTGCCCGCCAGCGCAGAGGAGAGGTCTACCAGCTCCATCCCGAAGCGCAGGTCGGGCTTATCAGTGCCATAGCGCGCCATCGCCTCGTCGTAGGTGAGGCGAGGCCAGGGCTTGATCATGCGCTTGTGAGACACCGACTCCACCACGAAGATGGTCATCTCCTCGATGAGCTGGAGGATGTCCTCCTGCTCCACGAAGGACATCTCGAGGTCGAGCTGAGTGAACTCGGGCTGGCGGTCGGCGCGAGTGTCCTCGTCGCGAAAGCACTTGGCGATCTGGTAGTAGCGTTCTACGCCGCCTACCATGAGCAGCTGCTTGAGCTGTTGGGGCGACTGAGGCAGGGCATAAAAGTGCCCTGGGTATAGGCGGGAGGGTACCAGATAGTCGCGTGCCCCTTCAGGCGTAGACTTGATGAGGATGGGCGTCTCCACCTCGATAAAACCGCGCTCGTTGAGGAACTGGCGAATGAGGTTCACTACCTGATGGCGCAGCTGGAGCCGATAGAACATCTCAGGGCGGCGCAGGTCCAAGTAACGGTAGCGCAGACGAAGCGCCTCATCCACGTTCAGGTTCTCGTCGGCAATCTGGAACGGCAGCGGGCGACAGGTGTTGAGTACCTCAATGTCGGACGCTAACACCTCGACCTCACCCGTCGCCAGCTTGGGGTTTTCCAGCCCCTCAGGGCGCCTGCGGACAGTTCCCTCCACTGCCAGCACGTATTCCGAACGCACTGTCTCGGCGACGGCATGCGCCTGCGGGGCGGTACTGGGGTCAAACACGACTTGCACGATACCGCTACGGTCGCGCAAGTCAATGAAGATAAGCCCACCGTGGTCGCGGCTGCGGTGCACCCAACCGTTCAAGATGACCTGTCGTCCGATGTGTTCAAGACGCAGAGTTCCGCAAAAGTGCGTGCGCTTCCACCGTTGCAACGGCTATTACCTCCCGCCAAAGTAGATTAGGCAGGTTCTATTATACATCCTTTCGGTATCTACGTCCTCTCACACTGAAAAGGGAACCGTGCCAATCCGGGAACAGGCAGTGGGGAGATGGCTATATCGCGCGCCCCACCTTGCCTACATAGAAAATCTCCTGCGCGAGGGAGGGCATTGCCACAAAGTATCGGAGGGGAGCAAGGACATCCCTGATGCCCTACGATGACAGAAGAGCAGCTCCCCTCCTGCTAGAACTCGTAAGAGTAGTACACGGCGACGCCAAGGCGCCGTGCATACTCCTCTGCATCTGGCTCGGAGGTCATATGTGTCACCAAAACCGGCAGGATGTTCGGATAGACTTCTCGCAGCGACTCGACAGTGCGCTGCAGGAAGCGGTCAACATCTCTCTTGGAGAGCTGCGACTTACTCTCGCCGACGATGGTCACCTGCTCGCCATTGCGTTGACCACTGCCAAACAGGTTCACCTCGATGTGCCGACCTGCCCCGTCTTGCACATAGCCTCGCTTCAGCCGCCCCACAACGCGCACACCGTAGTCGCGCAGCAGCAGCTTGGGCAGCTTCTTGATTGCTTCGTTCTCCAGAACGTATCCGAAAGATTGCGACAAGCCGCCCACCTGCTTCTGCAAATCTTTCACGGTCAGCGCCAGCTCGCGCAGAGCCTCCTGCGTGAGGCGTACTGTTTCTGCTAGCTCACGGAAGCGTTCGTCCGTCAACCTGCGATACTCCTGGAACTCTTCGCGCAACTCGCGGAGGCGCTCGTCCGTCAACTTGCGATACTCCTGGAACTCCGCATACATCTGCTGCTGCGCCTCGCGCAACTCGCGGAAACGCTCGTCGGTCTCGCGCCGATGCGCGGCTATTTGTTCTTCAACGCGCTGCGCCAGATGCTCTTGCGACCGACGCATCTCCTCGGCAAACCACTTTAAGGTGCTCTCGATGGCATCTATACGCTGCAGCACCGCGCTTTCATAGACCGACAGAATCACCCGACCTACCTTCTCCGCTGCTGGCTTGCCTAGTACGGTGCTCAGCTCCTCTACTATCTGAGAAAGATCAATCATGCGCTTTGCCCCCTTCGATACCATTATACCTCTATCTGGTATGCTGCTCCGCTAGTTCCTCCTTCAGACAGCAAGTTTCGTCTCAGCAGGCGCAGGAGCTGCGTCTATCCAGCACGAAGGGATAGATAGGTTTCACACTGCATCGTCTACTACAACGGGTTGTCGGGGGAGATGTCGTGATGCGTGCGCTACTGCTAGTGATATGCTCGCTGTGCCTGATGCCTCTGCTCGCAGGGCAAGAGGTACGTGGTCCCATAACGATTTATGACACGGTATACGAGCAAGTAGACCCTGGCGCGCCTTTTAACGAAGCGCCTCGCGAAGCGGAGAATTGGCAGCCCCCTGCTCCCACCTTTCAGGAACGCGCCGCAGGGTTCATCCCTTACACCCGCCCAGAGCCTTTTGACCTCAAACCATGGAGCAAACCGAAGGAGGAGCAGCGGGTAAAGGAGCTGCGCGTATTTGCAGCGCAAGCGGAAATCACTTGCGCTTGGTTCGCGGTGTATGCACTGGAGCCGCTGGAGCGGTTTCAGGTTACCGTGCAACCGGTGCCAGGAATCCGCATCACGCCACTGTACGCACACTATTGGGCGCAACGTACCGATTGGCGCGGACGCACCTACTACATTACGCCCGAACTGTTGCTGGAGATGCGCGAGGGGCGAGCACAGTTTCCCGCGAGGGGAGGCGTGTTGGAGTGGCGTGACCTGAACGTTCCGCAAGGCGAGACACGCCTCTTCTGGCTGCAAGTTCGCGTCTCGCCGCAGGTGAAGGCAGGCGATTACGTGGTCCATGTGCGCGTGCAGGCGCAGGGCAAGGCAGTGCTGGCGTTGCCTCTGCGCGTGCACGTCTACCCCTTCCGCCTACAAAAACCTCAGAACAAGCGATGGCTACTATACAGCGACAGCTGGCGGCTGAGCTACCTGCCTGACGACAGGCTGCTCGCGCTGATGCGAGAAATTGCTGCTTACGGCATTGACGGCTTCACGGAGTTGCCTTTTGGAGAGCTCGACCTTTCGGAGCTGAAAGAGGGTAGAGTGCGTTACAATCCCGCTCCCCTGCTGCGCTGGCATCGGCTGATGCAACAAGCTGGTCTGCGCGGCCCACACACGATAGGAACCTTCATCGAAGATCAGGTGCCAGGGCGGCTCGGCATCGAGGCAGACGTCAATCGCGAATGGACGCCCCCCGTGCGTGATGCTGTGCGCCTCGTTGCCCGCACGGTGATAGAGACTTTGCGACCACACGGTATCGATTGGATGTTCTACGGCTGGGACGAGCCCGGACCAGATACCATCCGCGCGCTGGAGCAGTATCGTACCTGGCGTGAGGCAGGCGCGAATACCTACGTCACTTTCTACCAACGGGAAACCTACAATGCAGCGGCGCAGTGGATGACTCATCCCTGCTTTGCTGCTGGACTGGTGGCTTCAGCGCAACTGGCGTCGTGGGCACGGGAGCAGTGTTTACAGCGCGGTCAACGGTTCTACTGGTACGGTAGCGGCTGCTACCTAGGACAAGAGGGACGCATGTTCCCCAACCGCTTTCTCGCGGGATGGCTCTTCTGGAAGACACGAGCGGACGGACAGGTGTCGTGGACGTTCGTACGTCCCTTTGAAGACCCCTTCAATGACTTCGATGGGGCGAATCATAACCCTGTGGAGCCTAAGGACCAATGCACTGTCTACCCCCACTACACACAGCCGGGTGACCTGAATAGCCTCGTGGGCATCATCCCCACCATCCAGTGGGAGGCTCTTCGTGAGGGGATTACCGACTATCGATATCTACACACGCTTCGCAACACGGTCGCCTATGCCAAGCGCATGGTGTCTGGACGAACAGACCGATGGGCGCGGCAGCTGAACCGTCTGGCGCAAGAGTGCGAGCAGACCTTACGCGCACTGGAGGAGAGCGTGCCCTGGCTGGGCGAGGTGGGGCGGACAGGTTACAACAACGGCGACCTGCAGGAGACCCGTTTGGTGATAGGTCAGTGTCTGGAGCGGTTGGTTCGGCACCTGCGCGGAGAGAGTTCCCGTGTGAGTGCGCGAGCGCAGCCCGTTAGGATAGAGGTGCAGCTGGTGGCTCCTGTGTCCTATCCGATTTCGGCACGCTTTCTTCCCGTGCTGACCCTACCACGATGGGAACGGCCTCCCGCTATTGACGGGCATCTGGATGAGCCACAGTGGCAGACAGCTGCAGTTGCCTCGCCGTTTTATGAAACCGAGTCGAGCGTCCCCGCTCCCGACGCCCTACGCACAGAAGCGCTGCTCGCGGCGGACGACGAGGCGCTATACATCGGCTTCCGCTGTCGCGCGCCTCGCCCTCAGCTGCTGGTCGCTGAACAGACGCGGCGCGACGCCTTCGCCATCTGGCTGGACGAGGGCGTGGAAATCTTCCTCGCTTCACCAGCACAGCCCACAAAATACGCGCACTTCATCCTCAACCTGAATGGTGCTCTATACGACGAGCTGGGCTTCGACGCCAGCTGGAACACAGAGATACAGTATGCTACGCACACCAGCAGCGAGGGATGGACGCTAGAAGTGGCTATCCCCTGGCGGTCACTGCCTTTCGCAGTAGACCTCCGTCAGCGGGGACAGCCTCTATTGCGCCTGAACCTTGGTCGCAACCACAAGGAGCGCGGCAAGGCGCGCACTAGCCACTGGGCGTGGTCGCCCACTTTCGGCTGGTTCCACAACACCGAGCGATTCGGCGTTGCGCTGCTACAGCAGGGTGAAATCGTAGTGCGCCGCGTCACGCCGCCCAGTTACGTAGACGACCCGCCCTTGCGCATCAGCCTGCGCAACACGGGCACGCAGGCGCAAACAGTGCAGGTGGGCACACAATCGGTCGTCCTGCAGGCGGGAGAGGAGAAAGAGGTAACCGTTCCAAGCCGCCGAGAGCCAGGACAACACCTCGCGCGCGTGCCACTGCGGTGGCGAGGAGGACGGATTGACCTGCAAGTTGCTTATGCCATCTTCGCGCCGCTGCAGCTGGTCAAGCGGGTCGTGGTGGCAGCGGGTGAGCGAGCGGTCAGAATACCCGTCGCATGCGCATTTCGTCATCGCGAGGGGAAAAAACTGCAAGTGACCCTTCCAAGTGGCGTGGTGCGGGTTCCCATAACTGTTGAGCGGTTCAGCATACGCTTAGACAGCGTGTCACACTCGCCGTTGCCGCTGTCGTTCTCAGTAGAAGGATATCCGCAGTGGAAAGACTCCCTGAAAGTGCACTTCGCTCTCGCCCCGTGAACGGAAGGATAGTGCGTTCACGAGGATACCTATCCATTCCTTGCTCCAAGCGGTAACTGGTGGACGGTAAGGAGCAACAATCCGCTGGCACGGATTGCTTTTTCCCCCATGCTGGCGGATTTTTCTTGCCATAGCCCTGCTTGACCTCAGCGCAGGTGACCTCGCTTAACAATCAGTTAACAGGATATCAACATCTTCTTAACACGCATCCTGTAAACTCAAGGCGAAAACATTCGGAAGGAGGACGTGTGATGCGACGTCGAGCGTTCACCCTGATCGAGCTGCTGGTGGTTATCGCGATTATCGCGATCCTAGCAGCGATTCTGTTCCCCGTCTTCTCGCAGGCGCGGGCGAAGGCGCGGCAAGCCAGCTGCCTGAGCAACATGCGCCAGCTGGGCACCGCCATGCGCATGTATGCGCAGGACTACGACGGCTACTTCGTGTTCAACTGGTGGGAGTGGCACATTCCCCTGCATCCGTACATCAAGAACTGGGATATCTTTGTGTGCCCGCAGTCGTCCGCTCCCAAGCCACAGATGGTCACCTACACGGCGGATGACGGCTGTCTCACCATTGGGGACGACCCACCGTACGTGAAACTGATTGGCACCTTCCCCACTAACGTGCCCGCGAACGTGCGCACTGCCCGAGGATGCTCCAAGCCAGCTGCCATCATCTACGGTAACTACGCAAAGAACGAGGAGTTCATCGCCAACTACGGCTACTACCGCACCACCTACAGCGGCTACGAGCACAACGAGGCAGCGTGGGAGACCACCGCAGATGTCATCATCATCGCCGAGTCGCGCAGTGGCTCAGAGGACGTGCCGCCCGACACGAACCCGTACAGCAACAACAATGCTTCGTACATCGAGCCTGGTAGCACCACGTGGAACGAGGTGTTTGACCTGCTGTCTGGACGTCACAACGGCGGCATCAACTGCACCTTCGCGGACGGTCACGCCAAGTGGCAGCGCTACGAGTGGTTCAAGACCTACGAGGGACGCTTTGCGATTAGCCCGCCCATGGCGAAGCTGTGGCGTGATGGACAGCTCGCGGATGACCAGAGATGGCCATAAGGAGCGCCATGATGAGGTTCAGTTGGCGGAAAGCGTTAGCACTGCTCGTTGCTCTCCTGACCGTTGCCGTGCTGAACAGCTGTGCGGATAAGCCTGGACCACCCCCTGGCGCACCGCCAGCAACTATCAATCAGCAGCAAGACCAGCAAACGCCGCCTACTTATGGGCAGACGCGGGAAGAGCAGAAAGAGGGACAGTAGGCTCGCGTTGCTGGTAGGATAGCCCTCCATGCCCTGCGACGAGTGCCGCGACGCACTCTAGCGGGGTTTTTCTTTATCCGCCGTCTATTTGCAAAGCTGTCAGCGAGTGTGCTGGCAACACCACGAGGAAACTGCGCCTTACGTTGCCTACAGCGCGCCTCACGACAGAGACCGCTGTCGGGTTTTGCTCGTTGGTAGAGTCCACGCGCTCACCATGTAGGGTATGCATGGTTGCGCTACGGGGCGAAAAGCCCTGCGTCTGCACCTCCACCCGCATCGGGAGGCTTAGATGCTTGTTGACCAACATCACGTACAGACGCTTGCCCCTTCGGCTAGCGACCGCAGAGAGGTATGGCACAGCGGGAAAGACACGCGGAAGCCATTGCTGAATCTGCACGCCACGATACCATGCCCTGCCCCGAACGGCTCCACCTCCTTCCAGACGACGCGCCAATACCTCTACCTCACGGGTGTCGGGCAGGGTACGATACTCTACCTCCACGCGCGTCCAGCCCGACGTGCCCGTCACCTCGGGAGTGATGGCGGCAGAGCGGGTGGTTAGCCAGCCACGCGCATCGCCAATCTGGAAGCAGGCACCTCTACTGGAAGTCAGCCCCTCCGTCCGCACCCAGCCACTGAGGCGATACAGCGTGTTCGGTTTGGCGGGAAGGACGAGACGTGCGTGATAGTAGTTGATGTCCTCTCCGCCTCGGAACTCCACGGCGAGCGCCTCACCTTCTAGACGCTGCTCTACGCCCGCCACAGGTTGTATCTGCCATGTTCCCTCTGGTTGAACTGGTAAGCCAATAGGTCTCCCGTGCTGTCCGCGACCCCGCGCGGGAGCCACCGCATAACCGCCATCCACCTCGAAGCGGGGAGACTCCACCTCCACTTCGAGGAGCTCGTCGCCAAAGTAGTGATGATACATCTCAAAGGAGTAGTACTGTGGGCGTTTGACCAGCTGCTCGCCACGATGGACATACCCCTTCACCATGCCCCAGTACTCGTTGCTGAACTGCCAGAAGTTCGCCATGAGAATACGGTTTTGGGGTTTCAGGAACACCCGCAGCATCTCGGCGTTAAGCAGCGCGTTGCCCAGTGTGTGGCGATAAGGGACGGGTTTCTCCTGCACGAAGTGCCCGTTGAACTCGGTCACCGCGATAGGGATGTTGTCCCTGCCAGTGACCTCTCGCAGCAGGCGGCGCAGGTCGTCGTAGAAAGCCTGTATCTGGTCGGGGGCAGCTAGGGCAAGTGCAAACAGGTCTTCTGCTGGTGGTATGCCATCCTCACGGGAATACTGCGGGATGTAGCTGTGATGAACGACGAAATCCACTTCCTTACCGACTATTTGTAACACTGGACGCGCCCACTCGTTCAGGTCGGGGAAGCCTGTGGCTATGACCGCCCCTAGTCGAATGTTGGGGTCTACTGACCGCATCGCGCGGCGGTATTGTAGATAGTTCTCGGCATATTCGCGAGGCGACATCCGACGCGACACATGGTCGCCGTGTTCGCTTTCGTTGCCGTATTCGAACCAGCGCACGTTCCACGCCCGACGTCTTCCATCCCTTGCCCGCAGCTGCGCCCAAGGATGCCGTGCATCGGCGAAGGCGTTCAGGTACTCCACCAGGTCGGCGGCGTCCTGCGCACTACCGTAGTAGTCGGCGAGGGTGATGAGAGGCACGGCGCCCATCGCCTCGCAGAGCTGCAAGAACTCGGGCAAGCCGAACTGTTGTTCTGGACGCTGCGCCACTGGCCCTACCGTCCTCTTCCAATCGAACAGGTGTACTCCGCAACCGCCAGGGTAGCGCGCCACGCTCAACCCGACATTCTTTGCCAGCGCAACCATTTCAGGCACAGGGCGTCGGAGCTCAGGGTCCCAGACACCAGCGCCACGGTCGTGGTAATCGGGCTCTGCGTGAGGCCATCCGCCCTTCTGATAGCCGAGCATATTGTTGCCGAATACCCAGCGGTTTACCTTGCCGACAGGTCTATCGGCAAAGAGGGTGATGCGAGCTCGCATAACACCTTCTCCTCTTGCGGATGCTGCCCTGAGCTGCAAAGTGGGAACATCAGCGGTTTGCCTGCTCCCGCTTTGCTGCGATGCTCTCCATACGCTTGACCACGCCCACAGTGAAGAAGTACAGGAAAATCATCGGTAACGCCATCACCATCAGCGAGAGGGGGTCGTTGGTGGGCGTTACGACCGCGGCGACGGCAAAGATGAGCACGACGGCATGGCGCCAGTAGGTCATCAGCCGTTTCGAGCTGACCAGACCCAGCTTCGCCAGAATAATCAACACGATGGGTAGCTGGAAGCACAGCCCGAACGCGAGTAGGATTTTGACCGCGAGCAGCACGTAGCTGAGCGGGTTTTGCAACAGGGTTGCGTTGCCGTAGTCGGCAAGATAGGACAGGAACCAGCGGATGGCAGCAGGCAGGAACAGATATCCCAGCACCACTCCCATGACAAACAGCAGAGCAGAGAAGGGGAGGAACATCTTCACTACCCGCCGCTCGCTGCGGGTCAAGCCTGGAGCGACGAATGCCCAGATTTGGTAGGTCACGTATGGCGCCGCTAAAATAAGCCCTACGACAAATGAGAGCTTCAGACGCAGGAAGAAGGGGTCAGCAAAGTGCAGAAAGACCGTTCTCCCTTCCACCTTGCGCAGAGGTTCAGCCAGAGGCAGGGAGATGAGGTGATACACGACAGGGAACAAGAGGTAGCCCACCACCCAGCCCACGAAGATAGCGAACAATGACCGCACGATACGCGTGCGCAGCTCTTCCAGATGCTCGGTCAGGTCGGCAGGACGATCTTCCAGCTCCAGTTCCTGCAGCTCGGGCTGCTCCACCTCTTCTGCGGTCGTACCGCTGTTCATATTCACCTCACTCAACCACTCCGTTGGGGTCTATTCCCAGTTCGCGCAGCCGTTGCGCGAGCTGTTCTGCGCGCAAGCGTTCTCGTTCTGCCTCGCGCTGCGCCTGTTCCGCCCGTAAACGCTCCTGCTCTGCCTCGCGCTGCGCCTGCTCTGCCCGCACACGCTCCTGCTCTGCCTCCCGCTGCGCCTGCTCTGCCCGCACACGCTCCTGCTCTGCCTCCCGCTGCGCCTGCTCGTAGCGGCGTCGCAGCTCCGCATATGACACAAAGCGCTCCCCATCGGGGCGGTACACTACCAGCGCCTCTCCCTCCAGCGTGAAACGTATCCCTAGCAGGGGGCTAACCCAGCCATTCGTCTGCTCCACAGGCTTCAGCTCGCCCTCTTTGCGAACCCAGCCATCCAGTATCCCTCTGTCCGGGTCATACAGGTAGTACTCCTGCACCCCGTGCTCCTGGTAGAACAGGTACTTCTCTACCAAGTCTGACGGACGATTGCTGGGGGAAAGCACTTCGAACACCACCTGAGGGGGGATGTTCTCTTCCTCCCACTGCTTGTAGGAAGGTCGGTGTCCCTTTGGGCGCCCCAGCACCACCATCACGTCGGGAGCCGTGCGGATTTCAGGATGCCCTTCTACAGGATACCAGAACAGGTCTGCCGCTACGAACACATCTTCGCGCTCGGCAAACAGCGCACTGAGGTTATCGAAGAGGTACACAATCGCTTCCAGCTGCCTGGTATTATCCGCCATCGGCTTGCCATCGCTCTCTGGATAGACGATTTTGGACTTTGCCGTCTCCTGCAACGCCATCCTCACTCACCGCTCCTATTATACCAGTTTACCTGTGCCTGCGCCCAGCATAAAACACAAACGGGCGGAGCACCCCTCGGCACTCCGCCCACGCATACAGGAGCAGATGCTCACTGCTGGAGGAGCTGCACAGACTGCACCACGCGCAGCTTGAGAGGCGCTTGCTCACGCGCTTGCAAGCCCGCTCCAGGTGCGCGGAAGCCAGGCACGCCTGGGAAGCCCCCTCGTGCCATGCGTCCGCCCATCGCAGAGGTGGGCCCCATCATCGGCACACCGGGCGCACCCGGGACACCGGGCGGCATCCCGTATCCCATCGCACCACGCCGACCAGTGACAGCACCTCCGGGCACACCAGGCGGCATGCCCGGCACTCCTGGTACTCCGGGCGCACCTACAACACCGCCGCGCCGTGTGCGTGCTCCCGCTGCGCGCTGTGCCTCACCTACGCCTGCAGGCGGCGCACCATAAGGGGCACCTACACCATAGGGAGCACCTGCACCATAGGGGGCACCACCCATCATTGGAGCAGTAGGAGGCGCCCCTGCCATCATTCCGGGCATTCCTCCCATTCCCGCAAGGCGCGTCGGCGAGACGCCCGTGGGCACCTGACCCTCGATCTCGATGGTTGCCTCACTGCGTACAAGACGTCCCGCATTGAAGGCAAACCACAGCGTCCTGTCCAGCTTCACCCTAGCGTCTTGCAAGGCGAAATTGCTGAACTCCAGTGTGCCTGATACGGTGCCCTCAAAAGTTTGCCGAATCTTCACTGTGGGATAACCGCCTTCCCACTCTACGCCTTCTAGGCGGTTCTGCACGGTGACACGAGGGGCACGCTCGATAGGCATGTCGGGCAGCAGAATGGGCGCACGCGCGGGCCAGGTGTCACCCACCTTGACGCGCAGTTCTGGCAAGACAGGCAATACCATCACGCGGAACACGTAGGGGTCGTTTGTTGTGTCCACGTTCTGGTATACCACGTTGCCCAGCGGGTTAATAAATTGCAGCACTGCGCGGAACATCTCCTCGCCCAGCGTGTACACGGGCTGGTTATACGCCAGCACCTGCTGCTTGTTGGCTCGCTGGCGGATGATGAAGTTCTCCCCGCGAATGTCGTAGACGAATAGGTTGAAGAAGGTATCTGCTTGGTAGGCTACCTGTTCCCCAGTAACGCCACCCGTAATCTCGGCGCCCGTTTGCCCCGCCAGCAAAATGACCTCGTCGCGCTGCTTGTAGTTGACGTTCTCACCTAGACGGAACCGATACTGCAGGCGTGTGCCCATTGCAGGAAGCACTATTCCTTCCTGGTTGGCTACCTGCACGCGCACCTCTGCTCGGTCTATCGCTCGACTTTCGGCGTCGTATAACACCACCGTGATGGTGTGTTCCCCGTCCTGAATCGATTCCGACTTCCCAGTAGCGGAGTCGAGCACTGGCGCCTTGGTATCCCAAAGGTAGCGCAGGCGAGGCTCCTTATCGTCCTGTCGTGGTGCTAGCGAGGTGAGGAACTTGCCGTCGATGTAGATGCCGACAAACCCGCCCTCAGGAATGCTGGCACGGGGCACCTCGATGCGTACGCGTTCGCGCACAATGGCGCCATCCGCTGGTCGTAAGATGTTGAACGGCGTCCCCTGCGCCTGTACGAGCACCGCCGCCCCTAGGACAAACGCGAATGTCACCAGCATCGCTCTCCACACGGAGTATCTGGGCATTTGCCTTCCCTCCCAATAGTTCTCTGCTCTTGCACATCAGCTCTTTTGGACGCCGAAGTGTTCCCAGAGGTTACAGTCTTCCCTTCCCTTTTCGCACAGAGCAGCAGGTTTTCCTGCTTCACTTCCTCACGCTGACCTGCCCAATACCTGCTGGTATACCCCCAATACCCGCTCCGTCATCTCCTCTGGATTAAGGCGCGGGGCGCACAGCGCGTTTTGGCTCATCTGCTGGCGCAAGGCGCTGTCCCGAAGCAGACGCACCACCGCCTGCGCGAACGCCGTCGACTCGTTCGGTACCAGCAGTCCATCCACTCCATCACGCACCGATTCGGGCGCTCCCCCCTCGTCCACCACCACGCAGGGCAGCCCATGCGCCTGCGCTTCCCACAGCACTAGCCCTTGCGTCTCAGTGACCGAAGGGAACACGAAGAGGTCTGCTGCTGCATACACCGCGCTAATCTGCTCGTGGGGCACTCTGCCCTGCAAGCGCACCGATTCTGTCAACCCCCGTCGCTGTATCCACGTGTGAAGCGCCTTCTCGGCGTTGCCGCCCCCCACCAGCCACAGCAATACGTCGGGCACCTCGCGTCGCACCAGTGGCAGCATCTCCAGCAATAGGTTCAGGTTCTTCTCGCGCGCCAGCCTGCCCACATACACCAGCACGGGACGCTCTGGGGATAGACCGTAACGCTCCCGCGCTTCCTGGCGCTCCACCTGCAGCGGATGAAACTGTACCCCCGTTGGGATGACCTCCACGTGGCGCGGGCGCACCCCAAACCGCTCCAGATACTGCCTGGCGAAACGTGAGGGCACGATGGTTGCCTGCGCCCGCCTGTAAAATCTCCGTAAGTGCCACCACAGCAATGCCCGCAGCGCCCCCTCCGGCAGGATGGGCACATAGTGTAGGTAACGGTCATACAGCGTATGGTAATGCGCCACAACAGGCACGCCGTACCGTTGACCGAGACGCATCCCCTCCACCCCAAGCAAGAACGGGATTTGCACGTGAATCACATCGACACGGTTCTCCCGGAAAAAACGATGCAGCTGCGGCAGGGGACGCGGTTGGGGCAAGGGATAGTCTGGCGCAAACAGCCACGAGAAGGAGGGCAAACGTATCACTCCTTCCTCCTGCGGAGAGGCTTGTGCATGTTGCGCTGTGACCACTGTAACACGATGCCCCCGTCGGCGCAGCTCGCGACGAAGGGTGTTCACCGACACTGCCACTCCGTTGGTGATGGGCGGATACGACTCCGAGAAGAGGACGATGTGCACCGCACTCTACCGCTTTCGTCGTCGGGCTTCTTGCGCTTGCTGACGGGCTTCCAGGAAGGCAATCACGTCCGACAGGCGGAACCGTCGCTGGTTGCCGGGAGTGCGGTAGTGGTTGAGTAGCCCGCGCTCGGTATAGCGACGCACTGTTGTCGGGCAGACGCCCAGCAGACGGGCAGTATCCTCCAGTGTCAACGGAGGGTTCAACAGGCGCTCGACCAGCTCTCGTCGGCTCTCCTTGAACCGGCGGTCATAGTATCTTTGGGTAACCTCATCGTCGCCCAGCTCCACCAGTAGGCGCACGTGCTTGGGCACCCGTTGCCAAAGCTCCTCAATAGACTGTGGAGGAGGCACAGGCTGAACGCTGCGGGTATAGGGAGCACGTTTCGTTGGCTTGGCACGCGGTGGACGCTGGGTAGCGGCAGGGACATCTATACGTGTCTCTTCGGGTTGTGGTGCCGCTGTCTCGTCTGCAGACGATTGGCTGGCCATCTCTGAGGAAGCGGATACGGTTGTCTCAGCAACTGGTTCCTGCACCGCCGACGCCTCAGCGGGCAAGACGGAAGTTTCAGCGAGAGAGGACTGGTCTCCACCGGAGGAGCGGCGCAGCGTGAAGATGTAATCTGCTGGGTCAGGCACGGCGACCTCTTCGACCTGCACCTGCTCCAGCATTATCGCCGCTGCTGTTGCAGGGCGCTCCGTGGGCATCTCCTCCCAGTCTGGCTGCAAAGCGGATGCGGGCTCCGCGTCTATAGTTGCAAGCATCTCTGTATCTGCCAGAGGCGCGGGCTGTTCTGTCTCGGTCGTGGCACCTACAGGCTCTTGCTGCGCCAAGGTCGTCTCTGGCTGTGGCTCCTTTCGAGGCGCTTTCTCGTCTACGTATTGCTGTTCGAGATACTTGAACCAGTCCTCCAGCGTCCTCACCGCGTTCCCCCCTAAAGAATCAGCATCGCATCGCCAAAGCTCAGGAAACGATAGCCCATTGCAATCGCTTCACGGTAGGCTTCCAGCACCTGCTCCTTGCTGGCGAAGGCGCAGGTGAGCAGCAGTGGCGTGGAAGCGGGCAGATGGAAATTGGTTACTAGCGCTTCCACCACCTGGAACTGGAACCCCGGCAGGATGAACAGCTCTGTGTTGCCTGACTGTGCCCGCACCTGCCGTTTGCCGACCGCGGCGCTCTCCAGCGCGCGCACGCAGGTGGTACCGACCGCCACAATCCGCCCTGGGGTGCTGTTGATGGCTTGTGCTGCCTCCTCGGAGATAGTGTACCACTCAGGATGCAGCTTGCCCTGTGCCAGCTGTTCTGGCTCGGGATGGCGGAAGGTGGCGATGCCCACGTGCAAGGTGATAGTCACTATCCGTACGCCCTGGTCGCGGATGCGCTGTAATAGTTCCGGAGTGAAGTGCAAACCTGCGGTGGGCGCTGCGGCCGAGCCGTTCACGGCGGCGTACACCGTCTGATAGCGCTCCTCGTTCTCCAGTTTGCGACGGATGTAGGGAGGCAGGGGAATTTCGCCCAGAGGTTGCCGATGCACTGCGTGCGGGTCTTCAAAGCGCAGCAGGCGCATCCCCTGCGGAAGGCAATCAATCACCTCCGCCTGTAGCTGTCCCTCCAGAATCATCTGACTGCCTACGAGCAGCCTCCTGCCCGGGCGTACCAGCGCCTCCCACACGCCCGGCTGTACCTCGCGCAGCAACAGCGCCTCTACCTGTGCGCCTGTGGTTTTGACGCCGCGCAGACGGCGCGCACTCACTCGCGTGTTGTTGAGCACCAGCGTATCGCCTGGCTGCAGGTACTCTACGATTTCTCGGAAGATGCGGTGCTCACGCCTCCCCGTGTCGCGATGCAGCACCAGCAGGCGCGAGCTGTCGCGTGGCTCCACAGGCTGCTGCGCAATGCGTTCTTCTGGCAGGTCGTAGTGGAGCTCCTCTAGTAACTGTATCGCTTCGGTTACCTTCTGCTGAGCCATCCGATGACCCACAAGACGAGGGTAAGTAGGATACTGAGCGCGATGCTGGTGCCAAGGAAGACACCTACCGTGAAGTTGCCCTTACGCCAGACGAGGTCTCCTGGTAGCAGTCCTCCCTCTCGTGTGCCAAGGAACCGCTCCGACGCCCACAGCAGCACGCCGAGCAACACCAGCACCACTCCGAACAGCATTAGCGCTTTGCCTAAAGAACCCAACATCGGCGCTCTCCCTTCTCAAGAAGAAATTGTACAGGTTCGGTCGGGGAATTGTCAACAGAAAGAGAGGTTGTTCCCAAAATCTTGCGGGCAACATTACTGGGTAGAGAAAGCAGGGCATTACCTCCTCCTGCCTGTGAGCCGTCTGGTGTCTCATCCGTCGGCTCACCAGGAGGTTCGCCCTCCAACCCGACATTCGGAGGGCGAGGCTCCGTCCGAGCCGTTTACATACCCTGCCTGCGCAGGTCACCAAGTCCGCGCAGGCGGATTCTTGCTGCCTATAGCCCCTGATTTCAATCGGGGGGAGGCCTCACTCCGCCGCTGACGGTTCTTTTAGCCAATTTTCCGAACACCCTTACAGAAAGTGAGCCCGTTCAGCGGACAACTACGTGGGGACGTATCTGCTCTAGCCTCCTCGGCCCGATGCCGTGCACCTCGATGAGCTCATCTACCGAGCGGAAGCCCCCATTCTGTTTGCGGTACTCGATGATGGCGCGAGCGGTGACAGGACCGATACCAGGCAGAGCCTCCAATTGTTCAATAGAGGCGGTGTTGAGGTTGACCTTACCAGAGGGCAGCTCCTGCAGTGCCGATGAAG
>JANWXG010000270.1 GCA_025057335.1 bacterium
ACCGCGCCAATCGACATGTACCCTCCGTTGTACAGTGGCGACCTTCTCATCCT
Organism: bacterium; assembly: GCA_025057335.1. Taxonomy (GTDB): domain Bacteria; phylum Armatimonadota; class HRBIN16; order HRBIN16; family HRBIN16; genus HRBIN16. The sequence goes on from JANWXG010000270.1 coordinate 54, forward strand.
TCTCCTCCGTGAGAATGATGTCCCCCGCAATCCTACGGGCTTTCCGAGGGAGATTATCGGTCATTCCGAGGGCAATCTGTAGCGGATTGTGAGGTTCGAGCGAGGTCTGGAGCAGACCCTTAGGGTAGGGCAGGGGAGGGGTTTAACCTCCTACCACCCACACCTCGAAGGGCTCAAACGTACGCTCTCGCGCACCGACGGGTAACAACACCTTCGCCTGAACCTGCTGTGAGCTGTGGTTCACAATGACCGCCATTCGGGTGTTGCCTCTCTCTATCCACACGGCATCCAGTGGAGCCTCGCGGGGTTCTAACTGGATGACATCACGCCGCACACGCCCCAGCACGTAGTGCATCCCTATCCGCTCTAACTCGCGGTTGAACTGTGGGAAGAAGCGTTGCAGTGTCTGGTTGAACTTGAATCCGCTCTCCCACTCTCCCCGTTCAGTGGGGTACACGTCGCCCCAGGCGTAGAACAGCAGCCCTTTCGCGCCGTGATTCAGCGCAAGGTACGCCATGCAGCGCACCTCTTCAGGCGTGGGATACCGGTGACGGGAATGGGCTGGGGGTAACCGATGCGCCTGGATGACCCCCCACACGGGACGTCCCCTCGCCGCACGCACCGCCTCGCCCACCGCGTTGCCAACGGAGAGCAGGCTGGCTGGAGCGTCCGCACCAATGGGATAAGGGTCTGTGCCGATGATGTCCCCTGTCTGTGCATACTGGGCGACCGCACCAGGCACCTCGTTCACGAAAGTGGGATGGTCAGGGTCTGCTTGTCGGATTAGCGCACAGAACTGCTGAACCAGCTCCACTCCGATGGCGCCCCCCAGCGGCTCATCGATAGCGTAGTGTACTAGGGTTGCAGGATGCAAGCGCAGCTGGGAGACGAGACCTTTCGCCTGCGACAGGTTGCGCCGCCCTGCCCGAATGTATTCGCTCAGCTCCGTCAACACCCAGAGCGACTGGCGGCGCGCTTCGTCGTGCCACTGGCGCTGGTCAGGGGTCAACTCCTCCTGCTCACCCCCGTAGATGGGACTGGTCACACAGTTGAACCCTAATGCCTTCACTGTCTGCAGGTCTTCTGTTCCCACATGGTAAGTGCCGATGGGGAAGAACGGCTTGCCCTCTACCAGCAGCTCGCCCTGGCGACCGACACGCACTCGACTTGGAGGTCGCTCCAGCGGGAGCACTTCGAAAGGCACCCTCACTTCGGCGCGTTCTCCACCTCGCCCTGCGACCACTGCCTCGCCCCGCAGCTGATACTTGCCTGGCGGCAGCGAGCGCACAGCCAGCGAGACAGAACCGCTTGTGCGAAGCGGCTTGAGCCTCTGCTGAAGCCTGCCGTCAGCACGGTAAACGCCGAGCGAGCAGATCACGCGCCGTCCCGCAGGAGGAGCCAGTCGCACGTCCACTGTAATCTGGTCGGAGCGACAGTAGCGTGTGCGCTGCAGCTGCAAACGGAGCAGGGGCGATACTGTAAACCGCCTGACAGCTTCCACTGGCTCCTCGCCCGAGGGCAAATTGTAAAGGGCAACCGCTTCTACCTCACCGCGCTCGGCACTAGGCAATCGCACAGGCATCTTCCTCTCCTGCAACGGCGATAGGGCAACGCGCTCAGTAGCACGCGCAATCACTCGTCCCTGCCGTCTCAACTGCACCTGCACTCCCACCGAGCGTCCTTCCTGCCACAGGTTGCGCAGCGTCAGCTCCCCCTGAAAAACACCCGGAGCCATCTCCCTCGGCACTCGGCTCCACCAGACGTACAATCCTGTGTGCAAACTCCGAGCGTTCAAATGGACGTTTTCCAGCATCTCCCTGCCCAGCGCCCAGAAGGTCGTCACGATGAGCGCCCCTTTGCCCTCGCCAGCGACCAGACCGAGCGCTGTGCCCCCTTGTGTGCGCGCCCACACCTGGTAACGCCTCCCCCATTGCGGGAAGTGCGCCCAGTAGTTCAGAGCGCCGATGGAGTGCGGAATGCTCAAGAAGGGAGAAGGATGTGACAGGTCTAAGCGGGCTTTCTCGCCCAGGTCTCGGGAGGCGTCCGCGTAACGGATAGCCAGACCTTCGTCCCAGTCGCGCAGCCAGTCGCACATCGGAGGGTATGCCATATCCGTAAGTACCACGATGCCCCCCTCCTGCAGATACCGCTTCCAGTCGGGAATGTACTGGCGCATGTCCTGGGGGTCGCCGTAGTTCCAGAGGGAGGTCGTCAGGACTAGGTCGTACTGACGGGCGCGCTCGAAGAGACGCGGGAGCTCTGTGTTGCGGAACTTGTCATACTCCCACCCCATCGAGACCAGCACGCTGTCGTACTCGCCCCAGCTGCGGAAATCGTTGTCCACGCCAGAGCTGGAAAGCACTGCTACTCGTCGCGGACGGCTTTGCACGTTCTAATCCCTCCCCGATGGTTGTACTGTGAACCCGTTTTCCTCTACTGGACTTTTGACGTAGCCCCTGCGTCTCCTTCCAGCTAGCGCCCCGTCACTCTCCTCATTTCACGTCGTGAGCACATCCTTTGGAACATCCTCACTCAAACTTGACGGCTCAGCAGAAGCGGAAGCTCGAACTCCGTCGTACGCCTGCGGATGCGACGGAGCGCTTCCCTCCAAAATATCTCTGGATGGGCGTGTTCCGTCGTGCTCCTGTGGATGCGACGGAGCGCATCCCTCCAGGCAATTCTTGGAGGGTCGCGCTCCGTCGCGACCGTTGCGCAGCAGTGTCGGTTGGAGGCTCGTATTTGTCATTTTGAGCGTCAGTGGAGAGTCTCAGAGATGCTTCGCCTTCGGCTCAGCATGACAACTTTGGAGGGTCGCGCTCCGTCGCGACCACTCAAACCCGACGGCTCGGCTGGAACCTCGCCCTCGAATGTGTCATTCTGAGCGCAAGCGAAGAATCTCTGAGGGGGATTCACTTTGTATCACATGGCAGTTGCAGGAAAGCACGCGCGTTTCGAAAATTGTTTT
>JANWXG010000271.1 GCA_025057335.1 bacterium
GCTGGGTTAGGCGATAGCCCCTCCTGGGATACCTCTCAGGAGGGGCTTTACCGCTGCTACTGTTGTGCAGATGTGTGCCTTTAGCAACCGCTGTCCTTACGGATGCGTCTCGCGGCAGGCTGCTTACGTCTCCAGCGCAAAGTTCATGAGGAACAGCCAGCCGCGCGTTAGCAGCTCGGAGAGACTGAGGAAGGCGCCATAGAGGCTCCCCAGATACAGACGGGGATGCCATACCTTGCCGCGCTTGAGCAGCTCCCAGGCATCCTGCCATACCGCGCGCGACTGCCCCATGCGCAGGTGCAGGTATGTGAGAAATGCCACTACCTTGGCGAGGGCGCGTCGCTGACGCTGCACCTGTGCCTCCTTCGCCTGAGCCACGCTCTCGCGCCACTCGGCGGCGCGCTTCGTGAGCCACGTCGCACGCCAAATCTTCTCGAACATCAGGATGAGCTTCAGCACGCGCCAGGCGAGCACCACAGAGTCTTTCGTGCGTCGCCAGGCATATGCCAAACGGCTCTCCATCGGGAAAGTGGGGCGGCGCTCGGTGCGCCCTTTCAACCGCCAGAAGCCCGTAATCATCGGATGCGCCTCTTCGCAGTGCGTCGCGTATGCATACCACACTGCGTTCTTGAAGATGCCCCAGTACGACTCGGGGCTTGCCCTGTGGAGCACCTTCGTCAGGTTCTCTACCGAGTAGAACCGTTTCCACGCCTCGCGATACACGTTGAACCACTCCTCTTTAGTCATGTTCGGATGGTTCTGGGCGGCGTGGAAGCTGTCGTATTCGTTGAAGTCCGGGCTCATCCATTCGCCCCGTCGGGTCATCTCCAGATGGTCTACGGAACCGGGTAGCGGGGTGAGCATGAAGAAGCTTGCCTGGTCGGGCTGTACCTCCTCCATCAGCGTGGTGATGTCGCGTCGCACCGACTCCACTGTGTCAAACGGGAAACCGATGATGTAGCTCGTGTGCACAGCGATGCCGTAGCAATGCCATGCCTGAATCATCTCCTGGTAGAAGTTCGTCTTGTTCTGCCCCTTCGAGGCGGCTTTGAGGTTGTCGGGGTTGAGGCTTTCCAGCCCGATGAAGACCTGTGTGCAGCCCGCTTTCGCCGCCAGCTCGACGAAGCCGGGAATGCGGTAGGAGGGTACGTCTACCTGCATCATGAAAGTGACGCGGATGCCCTCCTGTTCGCGCATTCGGATGAGCCGTTCGAAGACTTCGCGCCACTGTGGGTTGCGCGACATGTTGTCGTCCGTGAAGAAGTAGTGCTTGATGCGCGGGTAGTGTTCACGCACATGCTTCTCGATAAGCTCGGGGGAGCGGTAGCGCATGAAGTTGCCCTGCACATGGATAATGGTGCAGAAGGAGCACTTGAACACGCATCCCCGTGAGGTGTCCATCGTGCCCGCGTAGGGGAGCACGAACCGCTTCGCCACCGATTCTTCCACTAGTGGGGGCGCCCACTCTTTCGTCAAGTCGGGCAGGTCACCCATCCAGTATACCGATTTGAGTTTGCCTTTCAGGGCGTCCGAGAGCAGCTCTTCCAGCCTGCCCTCTGCCTCGCCCGCGAAGAGGCTGATGCCCTGCTCCCGCAGCTGCTGTAGTTCTGGCGTCAAGCCCAGCAGCGCCAGCGAACCGCTGACGTGAAATCCGCCCATCACTACCATCGCGCCCAGCCGGCGGAAACGAACCGCTAGGTCTGCCGCGCGTGGGAACTGGTTAGTCTGCACGCCCACCAGGGCGACGAGCGTGGGCACACCCGGAACGCCCCACTTGCGCATCACCCGCTCAGGCACGACGAGCTGCACCGTCTCATCTATCAGATGTACCTCTACGCTCACGCCCATCCTCTGGGCAGTGTCGCGGATTAAGCCATTCAGCGCATTCAACGTGTTCGATGGCAAAACCCCTCGCACATGATGAATCACGTATCCATCGTCGTCATACTTAGAAGGTTTCACCAGAATGACGTTCAGGTCGGGTAAAGAATCCCTCATGTTGTTCCTGCCTTTCCTTTTCCAGCCGATGCGGAGGGAACGAAGCATCTGCATCCTCCTCACCTCGCTTGATTGATTATAGGCGCCTAGCCGCTCCAAAGTCAAGAGAATATTTTTGATTAGCATGAAAAAATATCCTGCTTCGTCATTGCATGTGGAACGAGAGGCTGCGTTAGGTAGAGAGCCTATCTCTTCCCCTACGCAGCGAACGGGTTGCTCCTACATCGGCTCTAACTTGATGAAGTCCAAGCCGAACATGTGGCGGTCGCCTACGCTGGCAGGGTTCGTGCCCACGACCTCCACGCGTAACACGTTTTGCCCCTGTTGCAGAACGACTCGACCGAGGCGTATCTTGCCCGTGTGGACAACACCGTTGTTGAATAGGTCAATCACCTCGCCGACGGGCTGACCATTGACCGACAGGCGGAACTGCCCGTAGTCCGCCGCCTTGGTCATGGCAGCAATCAGCTCATACTCACCTGCTCTTTCCACTGTAAAGCCCAGCTCCAGCACGTCACCCGGGCGTGCGCCTGTCCACCATAGCTGCATCTCGCGGCTCCAGGCTTCGCCGAAGCCCGTCATCCCCTGCGTCTGCAGGTTGCCCCCCGTGCGGCGTAGGACGGTCATGGTCTCCCCCTCAATGGCGTCTGGCTCGCGATAGACCGCAACCTCAGGCAGCGACACGGGCAGCCGCTCCCGCAAGGGAGGCACCCCTTGCACGCCTTGCGCCCGGTCGCTATACCAGTAGCCAATCGCGCCGTAGCCCACCTGCGTCTCTTGCCAGTGCCATACCTCGATATCCCCGCGAAAGCTGCGCTGGAACGGGATGTTGTCGATGAGATGGAAGCGGTTGTTAGACACGTGTCCGTAGTTCGCCGGTCCGTCTACGCGAGGCTGATTATGATAAGCGTGCGTGAAAGTGGTAGGGGTGCACCAGGCGTAGCCGAAGTAGTCTTCCGAGCCCGTGCCGAAGGTGCTTGGGAACGGCTCGCCGTCCACGTAG
>JANWXG010000272.1 GCA_025057335.1 bacterium
TGGACATCGCAGACCCCAACCAGGTGCGCGACTTCGTAGGCAGCCGCAGTGTGACCTATCCTATCGCGATGGACCATCTCGGCGAAGCCAAGAGTGCCTACCAGGTGACCAGCTTACCTACCCTTCTCGTCATTGACCGCAACGGGGTCATCGCTTGGCGCATGGAAGGCTACGACCCGCAGAACACTGAGAAGGAGATGGAGGCGGTCGTGCAACGTGCAATTGCAGCAGCGCCTCCTACGGAGAAATCTCGCTGAAGGTGCGCTACTGCAGCTGGGTAGGAGCACTCCCTTCGTCACTCTGGCGCCTGTGATCGCTCTGAGCGCCTTGTGCCCTTCCGGGCGATCTGTGTCCCCTTCAGCGCCTACTGTCATCCGAGCACCTGTCGTCTTTCGCGCCTTTCACTTGTCATTCTGAGCGCAGCGAAGAATCTCTACAGATGCTTCGCTGCCTCTCAGGACGAATGAAAGCGTGTCAGCGTACCCGTCATCATTGAAGGAGCAGGAACAGGCGATGGCTAGGAACACATTTGTCACTACTCCGCTACGTTATCCGGGAGGCAAGTCGCGAGCGCTACCGCAGATTCTACCCCTTATCCCTACCGATTTCAGGGAGTTTCGCGAACCGATGGTGGGAGGCGGTTCGGTCTTTTTGAGGCTAAAACAACTCTACCCTGACCGCCTCTACTGGATTAACGACTTCAATTACGAGCTATACTGCTTCTGGAAGATGGCTCAGACGCGCAACGCCGAGCTCGTGCAGGCGGTGAAGCGTATTCGGGAGCAAGTAACAGACGGACGCGCGCTGTTCTACGCCCTACTGGAAAAGTACGGCTCTGGTGACGAGTTCGAACGGGCAGTTCGCTTCTTCGTGCTCAACCGGATTACCTTCTCGGGCACTGTGGATTCTGGTGGGTATTCGCAAGGCGCTTTCCAGGGCAGGTTCACCCTCTCATCGGTTCAGAACCTAGCGCGTGTAGCGGCGATACTGAAAGGGGTGAGGATAACTTGCCTGGACTACTCGGAGGTCGTCATGGCTCCAGGCGAAAACGTCATGCTCTTCCTCGACCCTCCTTACTACTCTGTTGCCGACTCGCGCCTCTACGGTCGGAGAGGGGAGCTGCATCTGAACTTCGATCATGAGCGATTTGCCGAGGTGATGCGTCGCTGCCCACACCGCTGGCTCATCACCTATGATGATTGCCCACCAGTTCGGGATCTGTTTCGGGGCGCTTACATGCTGGAGTGGACGTTACAGTACGGTATGAACAACTACAAGCAAGGACGCGCCCTGCCAGGCAGAGAGCTGTTCATCGCCAATTACGATATCAGCCGCGTTGCACCTCGGCAGCTGGAGATGCTTCTAGAGCGGGGCGCGAACTATACCGTGCCCTGAGCTTACTGTGGACAGTTCGGATGCCAGAAGTCGCCGCCGGGGATGGGGTAACGGCGGATCAAATCTACTCCAGAGTACGGTTCCCCACACGGGTTGGATAGCCACGCGCCACGGCTCAGCCACTTGGCATGACCGTCGAAGAACATGCTGTTACAGCCTCCTGAGTGGCGCGTCATCGCCAGCACGGGCTGGTCATAGCCTGCCTTGTTGTACAGGTTCTTGGGCGGTTCGAACCACGAGTCGTCGAACGGGTCACCCTTCTCCGTGACAATCACGATGTCTGCTGGGCGCTCGATGGCTGCGATAGGCAGACATTCTCCCGCGCGGTTCGCCACATACGAGCGGGGTACATACGGCTTGCCGTCCTGCCCGTTTTCTAGCACATGCGGTACCCTTCCCCCGTCCGAGGGGCACACCAGCAGCGCACCGCCCATGCGCGTGTAGGGCAGTATCTGGTTCCACCAACGGTTCTGGCGCGTCGCTCCGAGCGGGGCGGTAGGGTAGCATCGGCTCAGACGACTGTTGTGCCCGAAGAAGAAGCTGAGACCGTCGGAGTCCTCCATGTACATCGCTAGGGCGATGCCCAGCTGGCGCATGTTGGAAAGGCAAGAGGTCTGCCGTGCCTTCTCCCTCGCCTGCGAAAAAACGGGGAACAGTATCGCCGCCAGTATCGCGATGATGGCGATAACTACCAGCAATTCAATCAGCGTAAACGCCTTACGAAACACCATCTACCTCCTCGTCGAAACACGTTCGGGGATATGCTAAGCTCTTTTTGTTAAGAGAAGATTAGGCAATGCGCCGAGTCTTGAGGGAGCGGACTTTACCTCGCTGTCGCTCAGGTTCAGGCGTCGTACCGTCCATATTCCTTTCCCGCCTCATACATCGCCCACAGGTTCTCCAGTGGCGTGCCAGGAGCGAGGTTGTTGCCTTCGCGCAGGATAAACTTGCCCCCTTCCATCACTCCGCTCTGCAAGATGCGGATGGTCTCCTGACGCACCTGCTCAGGAGTGCCCTGATAGAGTAAGGGCACGGAAGGACCGCCCAGCAGCTCCACGTCAGCCCCGAGGTCGCGCCGCGCCTGTCCCAGGTCGATGGGGAAACCAGTGTCGAAGCTGCGCACGTTCAGCCGGTCGCGCAGAAACACCAGATGCCTCTGCACGTCACCGCACAAGTGGATACCAATGGGATGAGAGGGGTCTTGCATCAGCCCCTCTTTCAGCCGCTGGTGGAAGGGAAACACCATCTGCTCATACATGCGCGTGCTGAGCAGCTCAATGCTATCATCCGCGAAGCCCCAGCCTCCGGGCGCCTTCTCTGGTTGCCCCAGGTGCCGACGATACGCGCGGATGCGCGTGATGATGGCGCGGGTCACGTAGTCCAGCAGCTGCAGGGCGTAGTCGGGGTCTTCCACCAGGTCTGCTGCGAAGCCTGAGGCGCCGCGCAGGTTACAGCACACTGTCATCGGTCCGTCCGTGCCCAGCCCGGCAGGTGTCACAGACGCGATGGGCTTGCCGAACATCGTCCAGCCCTTCTCCTGCTGGCGCACCATATACTCATAAAACTGCCA
>JANWXG010000273.1 GCA_025057335.1 bacterium
GGCGTGCGCCGGCAGATGGTGCACGCCTTCGTCGTGGGGGAGCATGGCGAGCAAATGGTGCCTTTATGGAGCAGCCTGCGCATCTACGGCATGGATATGGAGGAGATGCTGCACATCAGCGGGCGGTTGCGTCGCAACCGCAGCGTGCTGGACTTTCCGCAGGAGGTACAGCGCGAGAAGCTGAACGCGCTCGCCTACCTGCAGCAGGGGCTCGTACGCGAGGCGTTCGAGCATGTAGACCGCCTACCGCCCGACCTGCGCGTGGTGCTCAAGCCCTACCTGACGCATCTGTCGGGCGCCAAGACGGCGGTAGCCACCGCCAACGTGACGGTAGACCTGGTGCGCACGCTCATGGATGGACGGGAAATCGTTGTGGCGGGGCAGGTGCGACTGGACGGTGAGTTTTACGGTATCCACACGACGGTGGGCGCGCCGATTGTAGTGGGCAATCATGGCTGGTCACAGGTTGTTCCCGTGCAGCTCTGGGAGGACGAGGCGCGGTTGCTGATGCAGTCCGCCAGCCAGATACAGCGCAAACTGCGGGAGTGGACCAAGCATGGTGGATGAGCGCTGGGTGTTCGTGATTAAAGTGCATGATAGACCGGGCGCGCTGACGGCGATTGCCTCCGTGTTCTCCAGTCGCGGCGTCTCTCTGGACACTACACTGGGCAGCAGTGCACCTGACATGCCCGACACGCCGGGCACCATCATACTCAGCTTCCGCGCCACTGAGCGCAAAAAGGAGACCCTGTTGCGCACTGTTGCTCGCCTGCAGCAGGTTGTGCAAGTAGAGGCATACCCCTACGGTTCGCGTGAGCTGCGCTGCATCGCCATTGCCCGCGTAGCGCCCGAAGAGAAGATGGAAGCCTCTGCGAAGGGGATACAGACGGAGATTATCTCCGAACGGGGTGACAGCAAGACAATGCTGATTACGGGAAGCACCCAAGCGGTAGATAAGGTAGTCGCCACATTGCGCGAACGAGGCACGCTGCTCGATGTGGTCATGACGGTCATGGCGGTGTGACGATGCCCCGCAAGCCTGTGCTCAGCCCAAGCCGAATCCGTATCTACCTGCTGTGCGAAGTAAAGTACTACCACACCTACCTCAACCCGCGCGGTAGGTTCTACCTTCGCGCCAAGCCCGAATACTCTTTCGGCACGACGATGCACGCCGTGTTGCAACATCTGCACGCGGCGGGCGGGGTGGAAGCGGTCTCCGTCGAGCAGCTGCAGCAGGCAATGCAGCAGCAGTGGGTGGCTGCGGGCTACCAGTCGCCCCAAGAGGAGCAACGGTATCAGCAGATGGCGGCGGCGCTCATCGAGCAATACCATGCCCGCGCTCAGGAGGCGCTGCAGGAGACGCCCCCAGAGCAACGGCCGCGCCTGCTGATGCAGGAGCGCACCCTGCGCATGGACATGGGCAGGTTCACCCTAGTGGGGCGCGTGGACCGCGTAGACGAACATCCCGACGGCACGCTGGAGATTATCGACTACAAAAGCTGGCGCACGGAGGTCACTCCCGAAGAGGTACATGACGACCTCGCCATGTGCTGCTACCAGCTGCTGCTGAAGCACCTCTATCCCGACCGCCGCGTAGTCGCAACAATCGTCGCCCTGCAGACGGGCGCATCCGCCAGCGCCAGCCTCACCGACGCCGAGCTCAGGGAGTTTCGTGAAGACATCCGCCTGCTAGGAGAGGAGATTGTCTCCCGCGACTTCGAATATCTAGAGCCGAAGCGCATCCCGCACTGCGACGTGTGCGACTTCCTGCCACTGTGCCAGCGCATCTGGCAGCAGCAGGGGGAGAGCTAGCCCTCAACGGGAGGAGCGTTGTCCATGCGGAGGAACCTCTTTCTTGGCTGTGGAGCGCTAACCTTCCTGGCGCTGATGCTGGCGGGAGTTTTCTACCTGTACTGGACAGCGCCCCCCGACGTGCCTGTTCCCCCCTTGCCGACACCGCCCGACAACGCCTACCCCGCCATCGTGCAGCTGGCGGAAAAGGCACGCCAGATAGAAGAGAGCACGCCCCAATTCGCAGCGCTCGCTCGTCAGGCGACCTCGCGCGGGGCAGATGCCGCGACGCTGCGCCGATTCGTCGCTGTGTACGAGCCAGTGCGTCGGGAGTATCGCCAGCTGATAGGCAAACCCTCCGTCGTGACCAACTGGAACAGCGTCCCCGACACCATGCAAACGAACGCCGTACTGCGTTCCTTGGCGCGAGTGGAGGCGGCGGACATCGAGCTGGCGTTGCGCGAGGGCGACTACGCCCGTGCAGTGGATGACCTGCGCACCGTTCTGCTGCTTGTGGAGAGCGCGCGCCGCGGCGGGACCTCGATGCATCACCTTACTGGTGAGGCGATGATTGCCATAGCGACCGAAACCTTCCTGAAAGGTTTCGACAGGCTGCCTGCTGCCGAATGCGAGCAGCTGGTGCGGGCGATACGGGAGTGGGAGCAGGTGCGCGTACCCTACTGGCAGGCGTTAGAGGGTGAGAAGCGGTTTACCATCGCCATGTACCATGCCATGTACGAGGGTGGGAAGCGCTTCGAGAGGATGATGGGCGCGCCTTCAGGCTCGTCTGGACCAGACTTCGTGGTAAGGGCGATGAACTTGCGCGCTGCTGCGCGCGAAGCGGCGCGAATCCACGACCTCGCCATCGCCGAAGCCAGGAAGCCCCTGCTCCAGCGGCAGCCTCTGGCGCTGACGCCGAAACATCCCCTGAACCAGCTGGGCTTCCCCGCTCTGAAGAAGGAGGCAGACAAGTCCTTGGTCACTGTCACGCGGTTGCGCCTGCTGGCGTGCGCTGCGGCGGTGCGCGCCTATCGGATGCGGCAGGGGCGCTACCCGCGCACACTGGCGGAGGCAGGGGTCACCGATCTGAACCGCGACCCCATCACAGGCGGTGAGTTCATGTACCGCACGGGAGGGAAAGGGTTCCTGCTCTACTCAGTAGGCGCAGA
>JANWXG010000274.1 GCA_025057335.1 bacterium
TAAGTGCCCCTGGTCATTCTGAGCGGAGCGAAGAGTCTGGGATTCTTCGCTTGCGCTCAGCATGACAGTAGGACGATTCGCCCTGCACATCCCTGTCATTCTGAGCGGAGCGAAGAATCTGGGATGCTTCGCCCATGCTCAGCATGACAGTGGGACGGTTCGCCCTGCACATCCCTGTCATTCTGAGCGAAGCGAAGAATCTCCATCCGCAGGTGCGCAGGGACACTCCGTTCACGTCCAGCGCGACAGAGCCGTAGCGTGGACTAATCCTCTTCCGCTTCCTCGTCTATCTCCTCTTCCTTGCCTTCCTGCGTCTGGTATAGTGGCTTGGTGCGCGCGATGAGCCGCTGTTGCACCTCTTTTCCCTTTGCTGTGCTGGTCACAGGCAGGTAGCTCACGTAGCGCGCGTCAGGAAAGTCTTGCTGGCTCCAGTGTTCCAACAGTCGCTGTTGCAGATTGTTCGGCTCGAATCCTACGTAAAGCACCTGATACAGGGCGTCGCGGAAGCGGTATACCGCCGCGCAGGTAGGGGCGCGTCGGGCGTTCGCCTCGCTCCATTCCAGCACCCCCGAGCTCCAGCGCGGGTCACGCCGCAGCTCATGGTGAATCCATCGGCGAAACATCCCTTTCAGCGACGCCCCCGACAGCGCCGCGATATACTCCGCACGGTCCATCATGTCGGGCGGCAGGCGCAAACCCACCACTAGCGCCCGCCGTGTAGGGGTTGGTTTACTCTCCTCGCCTCCCATTGCGCTCACTTGTGGATTGCCATCCTCTCGGTGTCTTCGTACGCCTCGAGCAGTGCCTCTGTGAGAGTGGGATGGGCATGGATGGTATGGGTCATCTCCTCGATGGTGCTCTCCAGCTGGATGGCGGTCACCGGCTCGCCGATGAGGTCGGTGGCGTGCGGTCCCACGATATGCACGCCCAGAATCTCACCGTAGCGCGACTCAGCCACCACTTTCACCAGCCCATCGCGCTCGCCCATCGCCATCGCCTTGCCCAGCCCGCGAAAAGCATACTTCCCGATGCGCACGTCATATCCCTGCTCGCGCGCCTGCTTTTCCGTCAGTCCAACCGACGCCACCTCGGGCACAGTGTATACGCAGCTGGGCACGGCACGGTAGTTCATGCGTCGCTCGTGTCCCATCGCGTTGCTCGCCGCGACGATGCCCTCCATCGACGCCACGTGCGCCAGCTGGATGCGCCCTGTCACGTCGCCGATGGCGTAGATGCCTGGCACGCTGGTCTCCATCTTGTCGTTGACAGCGATGCCCTTCTCGTGCGTCTTCACGTTCACTGTCTCCAGCCCCAGACCATCTAACACGGCGCGCCGTCCTACCGCCACCAGCACGACCTCGCACTCTATCGTCTCCTCGCCTTTCTCGGTGTGTACCACCACCTGCTTGACGCCGTTTTTGCCATGCTTCACCTCTGTCACGCGCGAGTTCAGCAGGAAACGGATGCCTTGCCGAGTGAGACTGCGCTGCAGTTCGGCGGCGATGTCGGCGTCCTCGTGGGGCAGAATCTGGGGCATAATCTCCACAATGGTCACCTGCGAGCCCAGCCCATTGTAGATGTAGCCGAACTCGCAGCCCACTGCGCCCGCGCCGATGATGAGCATGCGCGGGGGCACCTCCGTCGCCGACACGGCGTCATCGCTCGTCCAGATGCCTTCACCTTCCAGCCCGGGGATGGGCAGGCGCACCGGGGCGGAACCTGTAGCGAGGATGATGGCGCGCGTGCGAATCGTCTCCGTGGAGCCGTCCGGCTTGACCACCTCTACCGTGTGATGTCCTGCAATGCGCCCCGTGCCCTCAATGTGGCGTACGCCATTCTTCTTGAACAGGCTGGCGATGCCGTTGCGCAACGTGGAGACCACTTTCTCCTTATACGCCATCAGCTTGGCGAAATCGATATGCACCTCGCCTGTGCTGATGCCGTACAGGTCGGCGTGTTTGACCTGCTGGTAGCGCTCCACGCCGGCGATCATCGTCTTGGTGGGGATACATCCCCAGTTCAGGCAACATCCGCCCAGATACTCCCTCTCTATGCATACCACGCGCCCACCGAGCTGGGCAGCGCGGATAGCGCCCACGTAGCCACCGGGTCCCGCGCCGATGACGGTCACATCCACGTCGAACTGCTCGGAACGCTGCATCTGCGGTTGAGCCTCCTGTTGGGGAAGGGATTGGTCTAACTGTGCTGCGCGTTGAAGCAACTGTTCTACTGTGGAAAGGGGCTCCTCGGTCCTCACTGGAGGTTCCATGACAGCAGACTCCTGCCTCTCTGATGAGTGCATAGCTCCTCCTCACCTGTGTGTTGGCGCAGAGTGCCCGGGGCGGGACTCGAACCCGCACGCCTTACGGCCCGGGATTTTAAGTCCCGTGCGTCTACCGATTCCGCCACCCGGGCGCGTCCTTAAAGAGTATAGCACGCCTTTGAGCCGAAGGCAAGGGCGGAAGGGTGTTGCCCAGGTTGTGGGATGGGGGCGCTTCGCACAGCGCCAGCCTCTGCGGGGTAAGCCGCGTGGCAAGGGGGAGCCTCAGGGGGGTAGCATATGGCGAAAGTGCTCAGCAGGGGGCGGTGGGTCAAACCGTCCGTTTGCCCGCTTTCAGCGCAGGGCGGGGCAGAGATGTTTTTGTCACAGGGGAGTCGTCTACCTCCGATTCGACATCTCCACGAAGGAGGTAGACGACTCTTTTGCCCCTCCCCCCTTGCATTTTTGCAGGGGATGTGATACAATAGGGGTAAAGCGCAGGGGTGGAGCCAGCGGAGTTCCTTGACAACCTGTTGAATTTCCCGCCAAAACGACAAGAACTCTTTGGTTACGAGCCTACCTATAAGGGATTGAAACTTTGAGTCCACGAGCCACTGCCCGTACGCGTCGTCATGTTACGAGCCTACCTATAAGGGATTGAAACGCAGGCGAACGCTCATAACGACC
>JANWXG010000275.1 GCA_025057335.1 bacterium
CGATGAGCCGAGCGGCTCTTTGCAGACTTTGGCATGCGCATACGCGAGCAGGTTGCCCCCTGTTCCCTCCGCTACCCATACCGCCTCGGGGTCAAAGTGGGCGTCGTGCAGCACGTTCTGTTCGAACAGGGCAGAATCCAGCGGAAACTCCCCACCCATGCACCGGTTCCACAGGTCTAAGACCGCTGGCTCATCTCCTGGCAGGTAGGTACGTATCTGCATGGTCAACTCCCCGCTTGCTGACCGTATCTCTCCAGCTGCGCCCGCAGGTGCGCGTCGTAGCGGGTCACAATGTCGCGCGTGAGGATGATGCGCCCCAGCAGGTCTCCCCCATCCGCTTCGATGACCTGCATCACATGTGCTGGCGCGAACAGCGGTTCAAAGGGGTCTTGCTGGGGGGTGCCGCCCGTCTCGATGAGCGCCTGTCGGATGAAGGGCGCCATCGCGCGGCGAAGCGGGGCGTAGTGCTGACGCAGCCAGGCGCGCACACGCTGATACTGTTCGTTGCACCCGTCGTGCACCGTATCGCGCGCCGCCCAGCAGAGCAGGTCGACCAGCTGTTCGTAGTGCTCGTAGAAGGCAAGAAACTGCTCGCGCTGGCGGCGACACTGTGCGAGTGGGTCAGTGCGCTGCAGTATCCAGTGCGCTGCTCTGGAGACGCCTCGATGCGTCCACGCAGCCAGCACTCTCGTGCCCCGTAATCCCCACAGATAGCCACGTCGAAGAGAAAAGTACAACCGCCATCCTGTCGCGCGCACCCAGCTGTGCGCATCCTCTTGTGAATGATGCATGGTCGCCTCCTTTGTCAGCCTGACGGGAGCGCCGTTCCCTCACAGGCTGGTGGACTATAAGATGGTCGTACTTTGCGTTTTCCCCTCCTCCCTGCTCCCCTCTCCTCAGCAGGAGATAGGGATTGGGCAAACTGAATTGTTCCCTGCTGGACGTGCTTCACTGTGAGCCTCTTCCGTTTGTCGTAGCGCGCTTCAACGCGCCCCTTGCAGGCTGAAGCCTGCACTACAAACGGGCTTGTTTGTAGTGGCGCACTTCAGTGCGTCATCACGATTCAGCAGGAGCCTCGCCCCCCAGTCTCGTCGTCATTCTGAGCCTCTTTTGTCATTCTGAGCGCAGCGAAGAATCTCGTTCTGGCGAGATGCAGAGATGCTTCGCTGTCGCTCAGCATGACAGGGCGGGGCAACCCCCTTCTCCCCAAGCTCAATATGACAGGGGAACGGCTCGGCGGGAGCCTCGCCCACCAGCTTAGCCTGTTCCGCTCCGTTGCACGAAGTTAAAGCGCAGGTCGGTCAGCAAGCGCTCCATCTCGCGGCGCTGCTCGTCAGAAAGATGAGGTCTCACCACTTCTACCAGTGCCGCTACGCTGTCAATAGCAATCTTCGCCTGCGGCAGGTCGGTGACCAGTTCGTCAGTCACGGGGTCTTTCCACAGACCCATCTTGATCCAGGCCTGCGCCTGCAGCTCCCCGATGACCCACAGCACTACCGCTACCACGTCCACAGGCTCCTTTGGCGCCTGCTGCTCTTGTCCTGCTGTCTGCTCGAACGACGACTGCTGCTCCATCGCCGTTTCCCCCAGCTATGCTCGGATTCTATCACGCTTCTGGCGTGTTCGCAACTGTTCATCTGTCTGCATGTAGCTTGAAGTGGTAGTCGCCTGAGCCCACCTGCAATACTATCCACTCTCCCTCGTCGCGGGCGCTCCGCACACCAGGCACCCTGGAAACAAACTGCCCATTGCGCCATATCCTGCCCTCGGCTTCAGTAATCGCCGGATTGGGTATGCCGATTTTGGGCAGGTAGACGGTCGCCTCGCTATTTGCGGGAACAGTAACGCTGAGCAGGAAGGCGTCGGGGCGCTTCTCCCAGCGCACGCTCACCTTGCCACGAATGGTATCGACAGAGGCTTGTGCCCATCGCAGGTCGCCTACGGGGTGTGGTCGTACGATAAGATGCTCCCAGTCACCGCGCGAGGCGTCGGGTTGGATGCCTGCCAGTGCTTCGTAGAACCATCCGCTCACCAGCCCGAAGGCGGGATGGTTGTGCGAGTTCATGCCTGGTCCGACCTCGTACTTCCACAGCTCCCAGATGGTGGTAGCGCCCATGCGCACCATGTAGCCCCAGCTGGGGTAGGTATCCTGAGAGGCAACGAGGTAGGCGATATCGGCACGCCCGTACATCGTGAGGGTGTCCAGCAGGTAGCGCGTGCCGATGAAGCCTGTGCTCAGGTGCCCTTTGTGGTTCACGGTGATGTCGTGCACGACGTGGTCTATTACCTTCTGGCGATGCTCTTCGGGCACGATGCCCAGGTAGAGTGGAAAGATGTTAGAGAACTGGCTGCCGTTGCCGTAGAAGCCCGCTTCGGCGTTCCAGAAGCGTCGCTGGAAGGCGTCGGCAATCTTCGCACACAACTCGCGGTACTCGCGTTCGTCGGCGCGTTTGCCCAGCACGCGCGCGATATCTGCCAGCACTTTGACTGTGAGATAGTAGGTTCCTGTGGAGATGAGGTCTTTGGGCGTTTCCACGACTGCCACCCAGTCGCCATAGTTGTTGCGGGTGAGGATGTAGCTGTCCCCTGCCTCGCGACGCAGCATCTCTACGTAGCGCTTGAAGCCTTCGTAATGGGCTTCCAGCACGTGTTTGGCCCCTGTGTGGCGGTACATGTCCCAGGCAATAAACAGGTATGCTCCTGCCCATTGCGGGTCGCCCGGATTGGTACCCCACACATGGGGTACGGTGTCGGGGATGCGCCCGTCTTCGCCCTGCGCATCGGCGATGTCGCGCAGGAACTTCATGTAGGCGGCTTCAGCACTGAAGTTATACAGCCCCATATTGGCGGTCATGTGCGCATCGCCCATCCAGCCCTGTCGCTCGTCGCGCTGCGGGCAGTCGGTGGGAATGCTATGCCAGTTAGTGCGG
>JANWXG010000276.1 GCA_025057335.1 bacterium
AGCTCCAGGCGTGACTACGATGGCGCATGGCGTGACCTACAGGAGAGCCTTCGCCGACTGCGCACGGACAGGTTAGACCAGTGGATCGTACATCACGTCTCGTATCCGCACGAGGTAGACCGCCTTTTCGCTCCCGATGGGGCGATGAGGGCGTTTCGGCAGGCGAAAGAGCAGAAGATAGTGCGCTACCTCGGCGTGTCGGGACACAACGACCCGCGCGTGTTGCGCACGATGCTCGAGCGGTTTCCGTTCGATATGGTGCTGTTCCCGCTCAATCCGGCAGAGCCGCACCATCCACGCACCTTCGCCCGCGAGTTTCTGGAGTTTGCCCTTCAGAAGGGGATCGGTCTGGCGGTGATGAAGGTGATGGGCGTGGGCAGGCTGGTCGGCGATGAGCGGTTCACTGTGAGCGAGCTGTTCCGCTACGCGCTCAGCCACCCCATTCACACAGCGGTTATCCTGCCCAACAGCCTGCGCGAACTGCGTGAGCTGGTAGAGGCTGCCCGTGAGTTCCAGCCCCTATCCCGTGAGGTAAGGCGCGCCCTGGAGGAGCGAGCGAAGCCATTCGCCACGCAGGTCGCGGGGATGTATCATGGCTGGCCGTAGTGCGCTCTACCTCTGCCCTGGCAGGTTGAACCTCTTCTGGCTTGTTCCAGCGACACCATTCACTTCGCAGCCGTTGGCTTCTGAAGCGATAATGGTACAACCGAATGGTATAATTGGTGTGGAAGGTGGCAAATAGACATGGTGGTAGAAGACCTGCATGACCTCATCCGCTTGCTAGAGGCTCATCCTGAATGGCGCGCGGAGCTCAGGAAGGTGCTGCTGGGCGACGACCTGCTGCAGTTACCTGCGGTAGTACGCGAGATTGCCGACCTGCAGCGCGTATACTCTGAGCGTCATTCTGAGGAGATGGCGCAAATCCGCGCGACACTGGCGGAGGTAGTGCGCATCCAGCAACGTCACTCTGAGATACTGGAGCGTCATTCCGAGATACTGCAACGTCACTCCGAGATACTGGAGCGTCATTCTGAGGAGATGGCGCAAATCCGCACGACACTGGCGGAACTGGCTGAAGCGCAGCGGCGTACGTCGGAGGGGCTGTTCCGGCTTGTCGAGTGGCAGCGTGGCGAAGCTGGGCGTCGCGAGGGCGAGCGATACGAGCAGCAAACGGTTCGGCGGGCGGTCAGTCTGTTCCAGGGAGGCGAGGGAGGTTCCGCAGAGCAGCCCCACGTGCAAAGCCTGCTGGACAGGTGGTTGAGCACGCTGCCCTCGGACAAGATGTTAGACGCGATGCGCGACCCCTCCCTTGCCGACATCATCTGGTGGAAGGGGCAGGAGGTGCTTGTCGTGGAGGTATCGCAGAAAGTGAACGGCAGCGATGTGCGCCGAGCGCGCCAGCGTGCGGACACTCTACGCGAGGTGGGCGTCAACGCTACCCCTGTTGTGGTGGGGGAGGAATGGGCGACGGGCGATACCCTCATCCTCGCACAGCAGGAAGGGGTTGAGTGGATCGTCGGGGGAAGCTTCTCTGCAGGTGTGTTGCGTTTCCGAAGGCTGCGCGTCGAGGCGGTAGGGTAGTGGCTCCCGCTTACGACAGCTCCTCCGTCACCACCCCTATAGCGTCCCGGATGGCATGTACGCCCTCCAATCGGACGTCCACACCACGTGCCTTCAACATCCGCGCGTCGCGACGAGGCAGCATCACGCGCGAGAAGCCCAGTCGTTGCGCCTCGCGCACACGCTGCTCGGTATGCACGACACAACGCACCTCCCCCGCCAGCCCCAGCTCGCCGAACACCAGCAGGTCAGGCGGGAGCGGTCGGTCTTTCAGGCTGCTCACCACTGCCAGCGCAACGGCGAGGTCGGCGGCGGGTTCGCGCACGTAGATGCCCCCCGCCACGTTCACGAACACGTCCTTGTCGCTCAAGCGAAGCCCCGCGCGCTTCTCCAGCACCGCCAGCACAATGCTCACGCGGGAGTAATCCAGCCCGGTCACCTGTCGGCGCGGCTGGCTGAGGTAAGAGTGCGTTACCAGCGCCTGCACCTCCACCAGCAAGGGGCGTGTGCCCTCCATGACGGCTGTCACTACCGAACCCGGGCTATGTGTCGCACGCTCCGACAACAGCCACTCGGAGGGGTTCTGCACCGCTACCAACCCTCCTTCGCGCATCTCGAAAAGCGCCACCTCGTCCGTGCTGCCGAAGCGGTTCTTGGTGGCGCGCAGGATGCGGTAGTTCAGATGCGGGTCGCCCTCGAAAGTGAGCACCGTGTCCACTAGATGCTCCAGTGCCTTGGGACCTGCCAGTGCGCCCTCTTTGGTCACGTGCCCCACGAGGAAAACCGCAACGCCCTCCTCCTTCGCCAGTCGCTGGAGAGCTACGCCGCACGCTCGCACCTGCGCGATAGTTCCCGGCGCGCTCTCTAGCTGGTCGGTCTGCGTGGTCTGTATGGAGTCCACAATCAACAGCGCGGGCTGCAGGCTATGCGCATGAGCCAGAATCGCTTCCAGTCGGGTCTCCGCCAGCACATACAGGTTTGCCCCCGTGGCGCCAAGACGTTGGGCGCGCAGCCTCATCTGTTGGGCGCTCTCCTCACCCGATACGTACAACACGCGATACTCGTGGCTGAGGAAGTCCGCCACCTGAGTGAGCAGGGTAGATTTGCCCACACCCGGGTCGCCCCCTAGCAGCACGACCGAGCCGGGCACAATGCCCCCGCCCAGCACACGGTCGAGCTCCCCAACGCCTGTGGAGAAGCGCGGAGACGCCTCTGCCGACACCTCTTGCAGGCGCACGAGAGGACCGCTGGTCGCCGCGGCAGGCTCCACTGTACGAGGGCGTTTCGGGGCGGGAGCCACTACCTCCTCCACCAAGCTGTCCCATGTCCCGCACTCTGGACAGCGCCCCATCCATTTGGGCGACTCA
>JANWXG010000277.1 GCA_025057335.1 bacterium
CCACACAGGCTGCCCGTCTTGCCGGTGTTCCTCCGAGCCCGTGTGCGGGTCGATGGCGAACACCCGGACGCCTGCCCCTGCGAGCGACCCCTTCGCCAGCCATATCGTGGACTTGCCCTTAAACGAGCCAATCTCGACGATAACGCCTTTCCCCTTGCACGCTCGGGCGAGCTGATATAGCAGCTCCCCCTCCTCGACAGTCAGCCAGCCCTCCACCTTCTCAGTGAGGGCGAGTAACTCGCGTCGCGTCTCAGGAGCCAGCGCCTGAGGATGCATCTCCCATCGCTTCCATCACGAATTGTATCACCTGCGGGATGTGCTCGTCCCAGTAGTCCCACGTGTGTCCGCCGGGGAACTCCAGGTACACGTGAGGAACCTGCAGCTGTTGCAGATGCGCATGGAAAGCGCGGTTGTCCTCGATGAGGAAATCGTCCACACCGCAGTCTAACCACAGCCGAGGCAGTTGTGTCGGCTCTACTTGCTGCACCAGCGCGAACAGGTCGTTGTCGGAGCCTTGCGGGTTCTCGCCGAAAATACGCCGAAAGTCGGGAGGCATCTCCTCTGTGATAGGTCGATGCCCGATACCGACCGCCCCCGACAGGCTAGCTGCAGCCACAAAACGGTCAGGGTATTTGAGCGCCAGGCGCAGCGCGCCGTATCCGCCCATCGACAGTCCCGCTATCGCGCGACGCTGCCGCTCGCGGGCGACAGGAAACAACCTCTCCACCTGTCCCACTACGTCCTGTAAGATGTGGTCTTCATAGGCGTCGCCCTGTAGAGCATTCGTGTACCACCCTCTGCCCCCGTCGGGCATGACCACCATCAGTGGCAGGTCGCGCACATACCACTCAATGCGGCTCCGCCGCAGCCAAATAGAGGCATCGTCGGAAAGTCCGTGCAGAAGATAGAGCACAGGGAACGTCCCCTCGCCGCTGTCGGGCAGCAGCACGAACATCTCCGAGGCTTTGCCCAACGACTGGCTGAAAAAACGCAGCTGGCATAATGCCATTGCACGTGTCCTCCTCACATTGAGGTAAGAATATGCGCTCGGATGTCGCACTTAGCTTCCACAGCGGAAGCCTGTTTCCTGCCAAACGGTCGCCCTGCCGCCGTGTTTGACGCCGTGCGTAGGAGACGTTATAATGTGCCCGTAGCGACGTGCAAGGGGGACAAGAAGATGCCGGAGGAAGGCGCCACGTACCGACAGGCGGGAGTGGACATTGACGCCGCCAACGCGGCGTTGCTACGCATGAGGGAGCTGATTCGCGCCACGCAGACGCCCGAAGTGATTGCCGACCTCGGCGCGTTCGGCGGAATGTTTCAGCTAGACCTCAGCCGATACCAGCAACCTGTGCTGGTAGCCAGCGTGGACGGCGTGGGAACGAAGCTGAAGGTGGCGTGCCTGATGAATAAGCACGACACGGTTGGGCACGACCTGGTCAACCACTGCGTGAACGACATCCTAGTGCAGGGGGCGCAGCCGCTCTTTTTTCTGGACTACTTCGCGACGGGCAAGCTGCAGCCTGAAGTACTGGTGGAGGTGGTGAAAGGGTTGTCGGAAGCCTGTCAGGAGGCGGGCTGTGCCCTGTTAGGGGGCGAGACCGCCGAGATGCCAGGCATGTACGCTGAGGGCGAGTACGACCTGGCGGGCGCGATAGTCGGTGTCGTGGAGCGCGATGCCATCATCGACGGCAGCCGTGTGCAACCGGGAGACGCGGTGATTGGACTGGCTTCGAATGGGCTGCATACCAACGGTTACTCCCTAGCGCGCTACGTGCTGTTCGAGCTATCCGACCTGCGCGTGGACAGCTACCTGCCCGAACTGGGTACCTCTCTGGGGGAGGAGTTGCTGCGTCCGCATCGCAGTTACCTGCGCCCTATCACGGCAGCGCTGCGACTGTTCGATATCCACGCGATGGCGCACATCACGGGCGGCGGCTTCTACGAGAACATCCCGCGCGTGTTGCCCAGCGACTGTCGCGTGATTATCGACCGTCGCTCGTGGGAAGTGCCCCCCATCTTCCGCATCATTCAGGAAAGGGGCAACGTGCCCGACCCTGAGATGTTCCGCACGTTCAACATGGGCATCGGCATGGTGGTGATTGTGCCGCGCGAGCAGAGCCTCGCGCTGGTGGAGTTCCTGCAGCTGCAGGGCGAAAGCGCCATGCTGATTGGCGAGGTACAGCGCGGCGGTCACGACGTGCAGATTATGTAGCTACAGCGATTGCGAGTAGTCCAGTCGCACGTCGTATCGGGCGCGAGCGAAGGTGGTGTCGAACGCCTCCTGCAGGTTGAGTTGTGCGTCGGGGTCTTCGGGCAACAGCGGGATGGGGATGATGGGCAGAGGCTGGTTCAGTGCCCAGGAGTATACCTCCACGAAGGGGCGACGGTCTCCCCGCGCCACGAAGGCGTAGTAGTCCCCAGGGGGCAGCTGCTCCACAGTGGGCATCCGCATCCCCTTGCGCAACAGGTCTATCTCCACGAGATTCACGGGGCTATGGATGATTTGCCTGCGTTTGCGGAGATACTCCTGCCTGCCCTGCGATTCGGGGTTCTTGTTGCTGGGGGAGAGCAGTTCGATGATAGTGACCACCTGACGCGCGGGCAGGGTCACGATGGCGATGTAAGGTTCTCGCCTCTCCTCGATCTCAGGCAGGGTCAGTACGCTCGGCTCCAGTACCGCGACGGAACCGCCGCTGCGCTCAAGGGGGCGGGAGGAGCCTGTGGTTTGTATGGTGATGTCAGGACGGAATGTGTAGCGCGTGCTCTGCGCTTCCTCGATAGTGTCTATGTAGATGCGCTCTTCCACCTCTGCCGCATACTTCGGCAGGAGCTGGGGCAACAGCAACTG
>JANWXG010000278.1 GCA_025057335.1 bacterium
GATGCTTCGCCTTCGGCTCAGCATGACAATAGCGGTGAGATGCTTCGCCTTCGGCTCAGCATGACAATCGGGATGAGATGCTTCGCCTGCGGCTCAGCATGACACAACCTATCATGCCTCCTTGCAGGCTCAAACCTGCACTACGCACGAGTGTGTTTGTAGTGCGCACTTCAGTGCGCTCTTGGCAGGCTGAAGCCTGCACTACGAGCAAGTGGGTTTGTAGTGCGCCATCAACAGCCCTGCGGGAGCCTCGCCCTCAGTCTTCTGGGCAATGGCGCAGCGAGGTGGCAAGAGGGATTTGCCAGCGCTCCCGCTGCTAAGTTGACTTTTGCCTGCTTTCTTGGATACAATTGCATCGGTGTGCAGGAGGCATCGATGCGACACGCGCCGCAAGAGCAAATCCGAAACTTCTGTATCATCGCGCACATCGACCACGGAAAGTCCACCCTTGCTGACCGCATTCTGGAGTTCACGGGCGCCATCGACCCCCGCCAGATGCAGGAGCAGGTGCTGGACCAGATGGACCTGGAGCGCGAACGCGGCATCACTATCAAGATGACCGCCGTGCGCCTCACCTACCGTGCGCGAGATGGACAGGAGTACGAGCTGAACCTCATCGACACACCAGGACACGTCGACTTCACGTATGAGGTGTCGCGCAGCCTCGCGGCGTGCGAGGGGGCGCTGCTAGTGGTGGACGCCTCGCAGGGCGTAGAGGCGCAGACCATCGCCAACGTCAACCTCGCCATGAACAACGGACTGGAGATTATCCCCGTCATCAATAAGATCGACCTGCCCGCTGCCGACCCCCAGCGCGTGAAGGAGGAGATCGAGAACATCCTAATGCTGGATGCCTCCGACGCCATCCTCGCCAGCGCCAAGGAGGGCATCGGCACGGAGGAGATTCTGGAAGCGGTCGTGCACAAGATACCGCCTCCCCGGGGAAACCCCAATGCCCCCCTGCGCGCGCTCATCTTCGACTCGCACTTCGACCCCTACCTGGGCGTAGTGGTATACATTCGTGTAGTGGATGGAGTGGTGCGCCCAGGGATGCGCATCCGCTTCATGTCCACTGGGCGCGAGTTCGAGGTGACCAGCGTGGGCTTCTTCACCCCCAACATGCAGGAGGGCGACGAGCTGCGCACTGGCGAGGTCGGTTACCTGACCGCAGGCATCAAGACCGTCGGCGACACGCGCGTGGGCGACACGATTACCGATGCCGAACGCCCCGCCGAGCAGCCGTTGCCTGGCTACAAACCCGTCAAGCCGATGGTGTACTGTGGGCTGTATCCCGTAGACGGTGAAGAGTTCACCGACCTGCGCGACGCCCTGATGAAGCTGCAACTCAACGACGCCGCGCTGGTGTTCGAGCCCGAGACCTCCGCCGCCCTGGGCTTCGGTTTCCGCTGCGGTTTTCTGGGCTTGCTGCACATGGACATCGTGCAGGAGCGGCTGGAGCGCGAGTTCGGTCTGTCGCTCATCGCCACCGCCCCCAGCGTGGTGTACCGCATCACCACGACCAAAGGGGAGGTCATCTTTCTGGATAACCCCGCGCACTGGCCCGCGCCCACCACCATCGCGAAGGTGGAGGAGCCATACATCCGCGCCACCATCTTCGTGCCTAGCGAATACGTGGGGGCGATGATGGAGCTGGCGATGGAGCGACGCGGCGAGTTCGTGAAGATGGAGTACCCCTCGCCCAACCGCGTGCTGCTCACCTACGACCTGCCGCTGGCGGAAATCCTGCTGGACTTCTACGACCAGCTCAAGAGCCGCTCCAAAGGTTACGCCTCCTTCGACTACGAACCGATAGGCTATCGGGAGTCGGAGCTGGTAAAGCTGGACATCCTCATCAACGGCGACCCCGTCGACGCGCTCAGCTTCATCACACACCGAGACCGCGCCTACAGCCGAGGGCGCGCGCTGGTGGAACGGTTGCGCGAGGTGGTGCCCCGTCAGCAGTTTGAAGTGCGCATCCAGGCAGCCATCGGCAGTAAGGTCATCGCCGCCGAGCGCATCCCGCCCTTCCGCAAGAACGTGCTGGCGAAGTGTTACGGGGGCGACGTGACGCGCAAGCGCAAACTGCTGGAGAAGCAGAAGGAAGGCAAGAAGCGCATGAAGCAGCTGGGCAACGTAGAAATCCCGCAGGAAGCCTTCCTCAGCGTGTTGAAGGTAGCGGAGTAAAGGCATCCGCAGCGGGAGGACATGCCATGACCGCCTCTTCTCCTATCACCGGCGTCGTGCTGGCGGGGGGCGCCAGCAAAGGCGACCTGACTGCTGCGACGGGCATTTCCCATCGCTTCCTGCTACCCGTCGAGGGCGAACCCATGCTGGCGCGGGTGGTGCGCGCCCTGCAGCAGAGCGACGTGGTAGAGCCTCTCTACGTGGTGAGCCGGCTGGAGCCGCCAGAAGGCTGCATCCCCCTACCCGACCGAGACGACTTCGTGGAGAACGTGCTGCAGGCGGCTCTCCTCGTCCCTGAAGAGCGATACCTGCTATACGTCACCGCCGACATCCCCCTGTTGACCCCTTCCGCCGTGCAGGACTTCGTGGCGCGCGGGCTGGGGTCGGGAGCCGACCTGTGTTATCCCATCATCCCCCTCGAAGTGTGCCGTCAGCGCTTTCCGCACATTCCCCGCACTGCGCTGCGCCTGCGCGAGGGCACTTTCACGGGAGGCAACCTGCTGCTGGTGCGGGCGGGAGTGGTGCGTCGGCAGGAGGAGCTGCTGCGGCGAGCGTTCGGGGCGCGCAAGTCGGTGTGGGCGATGGCGCAGATACTGGGCGTCGGTATCGTGCTGCGCGTGGTGCTGGCGCGCCTCATCTCCCCTCGCCTGCTCTCCATTGAGCAC
>JANWXG010000279.1 GCA_025057335.1 bacterium
GAGCGCATGGGCAATGAGTGGTTCATCACGGAGGTTGGCTCCAGCCCAGAGCCGCTGTTGCCGTAACAGGGGTTGACGTGTAGGGGCTTCCGCTGGGTAAAGGGATGCATCCCTCCCCCTGGTGTCGTGCTGAGCCCAAGAGACTATGACACAGGGGGATCCTCACTACCGTAGCACCTGCTGGTAGCATCAGCAACGCTGCACCCATGTAGGGTGCTTATTCCAGTGTGCCCACTGGTCTATCCGCCCTAGATGGACCTCACCATTCGCACTGCGGCAGGTTATCCGCTTGCGCCTCCCTCTTCGGGAGAGGGAGGCGCAAACGACACGCATACTTGTCAGTCTTGCCGAGCGGCGGAAGTGCAGCTATCGCCCTATGGCGCGAGAAAGTCAGACTTTGACGCTTGACGTATCTCCAAACCGTCCAATCGCCTCTCAGATACCAGGCTGGGGAAAAGTTGCACCAAAGTGCGATTGGTGGAGAGGGCGGCTGCAGTCCAGTCGATGCGCACACCAGCGGGAATGCCCCAGGAGTTGTTCCAGTCCGTTAAGCCGCTCAGGTCGGGCAGGGTGTAGGTGTTGCTAGAACCTAACCAGCCCGGAGTGAGGTAGACCGTCCACTGGACGCGCCCACTCCCCTGTCGTGAGCGCGCCGAGCGGTTGCTCTGCGCGAAGAAGTCGAGCTGGTATACTTGTGCACCCGGGTATGGGCTCCAGCTGGCGCGCAAGCGTACGTAGGGCGAACTCGCTACCATCTCCACCTCTGGTGAAGAGAACTCTTCGGTCGGTAAGGAGAGGTTGAGGTCTGTTGGCGCCTTGAAGAAACGCAGCACCTTGCGCCCAAACGTCCCTGCTGTGAAGAGGTGGATGTCCCCCTCCTGCTGTCGGCTGAGCGGCGCGCAGGAGAAGCTGACGCTGCCCATCCCGTACACAGGACCGCCCACGGAGGCAGCCGTCTTGCCGTTTGCAAGGAACGTGAGGTTGACCGTATCCGCAGGTCCCCCGCTGATAGTCGCGGTGCGTCGCTCGGGAGTGAACGCCTCCGCCGAGGCGAAATCGATGTTCTCAGTGATATTCGTCAGTGCGCTGACGTTACGACGGATGAACATGCGCTCGAACTCCAGCGAGAACATCATGGGCGCGGTTAGGGCAACCAGGTCATAGGTGCCCTGAGGCACATCCAGCCTGTAGGTCCTGCTGAGGCGGTCCCAGAAGGCGCTGCCGCTTCCCAGGGAGACGATGGCGTCGCTCCCCTCATCCAGCCCGCTGATGGAGCCGCTGACCGTGACGGGGGCAGCGCTGGAGGGGCATTCCACGCTCAGCTGGTCCATCTCGCTGCGTGTGGCGTGAATAATCCGCATCCAGGGGGAGCCCCCATCGGTGCAGAGCACAGCTACACCATAGCGCCCTGCAGGGTCAGTGATTTCCAGCGTGTACTCTCCGCCCACTCCCGAAGCCGTCTGCCAGGCGCCGTTGCCGTCTTGGTAGACCACGAGCGTCGCGTTGGCTGGGATACCGTCGCGCGTAGTACGCACAATCACCCGTCCCGCAGGCGGCGGCACAGTAGACATCACGATGCGTACGCTGGCGCGCGCCCCCTCCTCGATTCGCGTGTTGCCCGTTCCTCTCGCCACGACACGCCCCGCGCTGTCTTTCGCCTCGCCCACCACCTGCTTCGCCCCGACGGGCAGGTTGCGGATGACGGTTTGCGATTCGGGGCGCGCGATGGAGGCGGTCACAGGCTCGGACAGACCTTCACCAGACACCGATACGTCGATGCGCACTGCTTCGGGGGGGATGACTCGCGAGTTGCCCCAGTTGACGGCGATAATCAGGTCGCCCCTCCCGCCTGCGCCAGCAAGGTGCGAGCTGCCGCCGCAGCCGCTCAGCGAGAACAGCGCCATCCCCGCTATCGTCAGAGCCGAAAGGAGTATCGTCCTCGTTCTCATGATGCCTCCCTCCTATCACTCGAAGGTCGCCTGCAGCTCGCCAAAGGCGCGCACACGCACGCTCACTCGAGCCTGCGCCGTACGTCCCTCGTAGGTGACGGTAGCCTCTACGACCAGGCTGGTATTCGGCTCGCTCGCGGACAGGGTGACCTGAGCCACTCCGCGCGAGTCGGTGGTTGCTGACCCCGCGCTCAGCGAGCCACCTCGCCCCCCGACAAGCCGAAAATCGACGCGGGCATTGGGCAGAGCGCCCTGGTCGGTAATCACCCGTGCCCGGAGAGCGGTTTGCCTGCCAGCGTTGAGGATGGGAATTTCCGCATCCAGAGCTAGTTGCAGGTTAGTGAAGGAGCCAGGTACGATAAAGCCCGCTTCTTTCACACGCTGCCCCGTCGGAGTGATGCCCGCATCGATGTAGTCCACGCCTAGGGTGTATGCGCCGTTGCCGTCTACATCGAGTATGACGTCATACCTGCCCGGGCGCGCCGAGTACCAGACAGGGGTCAGGTACTGGTTTCGGCATGCCATCCGCACCAAGTCGCGCTCATACCGCCCTGTCACGTCCACCAACGGGTCACCGTCTTGCCAGGTGTCTTGGTGAAGCACAACGTACTTGCGTACCATACTGTGACCAGTAAGAGTTCGCCAGGGTGGGTTTACCCAAACACTCACAGATTCCCCTGGAGAAAACTCATCCTTGAACACGCCATACTGCGACGCCGCCAGTTCTACCGCCAGATGTTGTCCAGGAGGAGATGGCACCTGCACGGTAAAAGCGGCGCCGTATCGGTACTGGAGCACGTCCACTCCCTGGTCGTATATGCCGTTACGGTTGACATCCACTACGACGTCGTAGTCGCCGTCTGTCTGCCCATCTCCGCGCCGTTGCGCCGAGTTCCAGAT
>JANWXG010000027.1 GCA_025057335.1 bacterium
CACCATCTTTTCGCCCGCAGCGACCCAGTGATGGAAGAAGAGGAACACTGGCGCCCCCTTCGGCAGGCGACGCAGGCGCGCCTCCAGCCATCGCAGGTCGGCTTCCTCGAAGTGCCCGTGATGTTCTAGCAGGGCGGTGCTGTCCAGTGCGAAGAAGTGGCATCCCCCGCGCTCCCAGTGCCCTCGCAGGGGACCCAGCCACTTCACGAAACCCTCTTTGCCGATAGCGCTCCAGCGCACATCGTGATTGCCTGGCACGCTGATGAGCGGCAGACGCAGCTCACTGAAGAGGTCGCGGTAGTTCCGATACTCCTCGCTGGAACCTAGCTCCGTGCAGTCACCCGTGTTGACGACAAAGGCAGGCTGGGGGGAAAGCGCGTTGAAGAGACGAATATACTCTCGCGTCTCCTGGTGATGTGCGGTGATGCCGATATGGGTGTCGGTAATGTGCAAGAATCGGAACGTTTCCGCCCCGGCACCTGCGGCATAGACCAGCAGCGCAGCAACGCACAGCCAGAATGCTCGACAGTTCATTTGCTGAGGTCTCCTCACGCTGAGTTTTCTTTCGTTAAGGAACAGAGCGTTTCCTGCAGGGGAACCGCTCTCACCATTTTGTGGGTATAATCAGCAGGCAAAACACAGTGGGAGGATAAGATGGCGCTAGACCAGTTCTTGCTGATGCTCATCCTGATTTTGCTGTTCGCCCGCGTGATGGCACAGCTGGCGGAACGGGTGAAACAGCCGCCCGTGCTGGGCGAGCTGGTCGCAGGCGTGATTCTGGGTGCAAGCGTGCTCGGCTGGGTGCCCGATAACGAGATACTGCATCTGCTTGCGGAAGTGGGCGTGATGCTGCTGTTGTTCGAGATTGGTTTGGAGACCGACTTGCGCGCCCTGCTTCGCGTGGGACCGAAGTCGCTCATCGTCGCGCTCATCGGCATTGCCCTACCCTTCGCAGGAGGCTATCTCACTTGCTTGGCGCTGGGCATCACGGGCAAGACCGCCATCCTGTTCGGCGCGGCGTTCTGTGCCACCAGCATCGGCATCACGGCGCGCGTGCTGGCAGACCTGGGAGTGCTTAACAGCACAGAGGGACGCATTGTGCTGGGCGCAGCAGTGCTGGACGATGTGCTGGGACTGGTGATTCTGGCAGTGGTATCAGCGATTGCCATTAAGGGGAGCGTGACGCCCGCGTTCGTGGTGCAGACGACAGTAGTGGCGCTGGCGTTTGTGGCGGTGGCGCTGGTAGTGGGAAAGATGCTGGCGCCCTCTATCCTGCGTGTGGTGGACCGTATGACGGTGCGGGGCGCCCTGGTGACTGCGGCGCTAGTGATGGCGTTCGCATTTGCGCTTGCCGCCAAGAAGGTGGGGTCGGCAGCCATTGTGGGCTCCTTCGCAGCGGGGCTGGTGCTCTCCTCCATCGGGCGCACCAAGCAGATCGAGCATGAGCTCAAACCGATTGCCGACTTCTTTGCGCCCATCTTCTTCGTGAGCGTCGGTGTGGCGGTGAATGTGCGTCTGTTCAATCCCTTTGACCCTGCTAACCGGGACACGATTCAGTTGGCACTGCTGGGCACGCTGGTAGCGTTTCTGGGCAAGTTCCTCGCGGGCTGGGGTGTGTGGGGCAAGGGCATCCGTCGCGCGCTCATCGGCGCGGGCATGGTGCCTCGCGGCGAGGTGGGTCTCATCTTCGCTACCGTCGGCAAACAGAACGGCGTACTGAGCGACGCGCACTACGCGGCGTTGCTGGCGGTCATCTTCCTGACCACGTTCGTGGCGCCCATTCTGCTATCCGTGTTCGCCAAAAGCGCTTCCTCGCAGAAGGCAGCAGAGCAAGTTGCATGAGCGATACGCGGTCGGAACGAGGCAGGCATGTTCGCTTCAGAGGACACTATCGCAGCCATTGCCACCCCACCTGGGGAAGGTGGCGTCGGGATTGTGCGCGTGAGTGGGACGCGCGCGTGGGAGATTGCGCGCAGGCTGTTCCAGCCGCTGCCCGCGCCCCTCGAGAGCCATCGCGTCTATGTCGGATGGATTGTCGCGCCCGATAGCGGAGAGCGAATCGACCGCGCGTTACTGTTGACCTTCCGTGCGCCGCGCAGCTACACGGGCGAGGATGTAGTGGAGTTCAGCTGTCATGGGGGGATGGTTCTACTGCGCCGTGTGCTGCGGTTGACCCTGCAGCACGGCGCACGCCTCGCGCAACCGGGCGAGTTCACGCTGCGCG
This sequence comes from bacterium, assembly GCA_025057335.1. Classification (GTDB taxonomy): domain Bacteria; phylum Armatimonadota; class HRBIN16; order HRBIN16; family HRBIN16; genus HRBIN16. The sequence continues at coordinate 2,225 of JANWXG010000027.1, forward strand.
CTTTTCTCAACGGGCGGCTAGACCTAGCGCAGGCGGAGGCGGTTGCTGACCTCGTTCGGGCGCGTACGGAGAGCGCACAACGCCTGGCAGCACGCCAGCATGAAGGGGAGCTCTCGCGTGCCATCCACGCCCTCCGCGAGGCGTTGATTGCCCTCCTCGCGCAGGTGGAGGCGCATCTGGACTTCTCCGACGACGTGGGGGAGATGGACTATGCGCATTTGCAGGAGCAGATTCGGCACCTCATCGCGCGCTGTCAGAGCCTGCTCGCCACGGCACGCTATGGTCGCCTCACGCGCGAAGGGGCGACGGTCGTGCTGGCGGGCAGACCAAATGTCGGCAAGTCCAGCCTGATGAACGCTCTGCTGGGCGAGGAGCGCGCCATCGTCACCGATATCCCCGGCACCACGCGCGACGTCATCAAGGAGAGCCTCCAGATTGAGGGCATCCCTGTGCAGCTGTGGGACACGGCAGGCTTGCGCGAGACGGCGGACATCGTTGAGCGCTTCGGTGTGGAGCGCACCCATCGCTCCTTGCAGCAGGCAGACCTCATCCTGTACCTGCTGTCCGCTCCGGACGGATACACGCCAGAAGACCAGCAGCTGCTCGCGCGCCTACCCAGCGAGCGCACTCTGCTCGTCTGGAACAAATGCGACCTCCTGCCAGAAGGCAAGCGCGCCCAGCTGCTCCAGCAAGCGTCCCCCGCCGTGTTCGTGAGCGCGCTCACGGGATGGAACCTGAGCCAGCTGCGGGAAGCCATCGGCGAGAAGCTGCTAGGCAGCGACTGGACTACCCCAGAGGGGGCGATTGTTACGAGCGAGCGACACCAGCTCGCCCTGCAAGGGGCGGTGGAGAGCCTGCAGCAGGCACTGCAGAGCGCTGAGGAGGCTCTCCCTGCGGAACTGGTCTCGGTAGACCTGCGTGGCGCCCTCGACGCCCTCGGTCTCATCACTGGCGAAACGGTCACCGAAGACATCGTCGAGCGCATCTTCAGCGACTTCTGCATCGGAAAGTAAGTGTCGCCCTCGTCTACCGCCGATGCAGCAGCTCGAGCAGCACGGGCTCTATCTGGGCGCGCAGGGCAGAATTGGCGTAACCCACCCAGGCGACAGGCTCGTGGATATCTAGGCGCGTCTGGAGCGGCTGTCCATGCTCGTCGGTGATAATCGCCCCTGCCTCGCGTGCGATAAGCTCCGTGCAGATGTCGTAAGGATGGGCGCACAGTGGGAAGGAAGCATAGCCCAGCTGGCGAAAGGCGTGCGGGCGCAGGTCAGCTACGAAGCGGTCGTGTCCAACCGTCAGCTCGTAAATCTGCCCTCCTGTGCTCAAATACTGGTCATTGAACACGAGCGGGTTGCCCCGTACATCCACGCTTCCCAGGCGCTGATACAGGCTCTCTTCCAGTTGCGCCAGCCACGCCTTGCCCTCGGGGAAGAAGTTCGCGATGCTCGCGAACCCGTAGCGCAGGTCGGTCGCCGTGGAGGGGCGGGGGCGGAAGGGCGTCGCGCTGCCGTCCAGCAGGTTGTGCCTTTCGCCGAAGGCACCATGTTCCCGTATCGCCCAGAGGGTATCCGCCAGATGCTGGCGGGTAGTAGGCAGCTCGGTCTGCACAGCGATCTCGATATCCGCCAGCGAGGTCTCCTCGCCGCGATTAGGGGCGATGCCCGTCAGGCACCACGCGCTGCGCTTGTCGTACATCAGCAGGCGCGTGCCGTCGATGGGGTCCACTATCATCACGAACTGCGCTTGCTGCGCGCCCGCACCCTCCGGCAGCACCAGCCTGCCCTCCTCAGACAGCCCCTCCGCAACAAGCACAAAGGGCACCTCCTGCGCCCACTGCTGGCAAAACTGCAGTAGCAGCCTCTCCACCTGCACGTCTAGGCGAAACTGGGTATCGCCCTCTCCCTCTACTGCCTGGGCAAGCCACTCTGTAGAGTGCTGGCTTAGCTGGGCGCGCACCTCCGAGCGGATGTGCTCATGCAGCGCGCGCACCCTCGCCACTATTTGTTCTGCAGGGTATGGTAACACTTATTCTGAGGCGCCCTCCGTCTGCATCGAGAGGTAGTTCGCCAGACCCATCTGCTCGATTTGCTCCAGCTGCGCTTCCGCCCAGTCAATGTGTCCTTCCTCCATCTTCAGGATGGTAGTGAGCAGGTCAACCGTGCCTTGATCTTTCAGCTCGTGCGCCAGCGCAATGGCTTTGTTGTACGCCGCTACAGCGTCTGACTCCGAAGTGGCGACCCCTTTCACCATCTCTGGCACGGTTGCGCCGATGTACAGCTCGCCTAGTTGGATGGTCGGTTGCCCATCGAAGAAGAGAATGCGCTCAATGAGCCACTCCGCGTGGTGCATCTCATCCATCGCAATCTTGCGGAAGTAGGCGTGTAACTTGGTGTAGCCCCAGTTTTCGCACATTTCCGACTCCACCATATACTGGTGGATAGCGGTGAGCTCATCCGAAAGCAGCTGGTTGAGCACTTTCAACATCTCCGCGTTGCCTTTCATGGGTTCTCCTCCTGAGCGGCAGATTGGCTGCGGGCTGGTAGCCTGGGCAAGTCTTCGGTGTTGCCCTGCTCCCTGACCGCCATCAGGGGTATTCTTGCCACAGGATACAGCCCCGCAGAGACCTGAGGCTACGATTCTCCCTTCTCTGCGGGTAGTCCTGCCAGGTATGCTTCCGCTTGCCGAAGGCGCTCTGGGGTACCCACATCGTTCCAGTAGCCCTCGAAGCGCACAGCGCGCACTGCGTGCGGTTGCTGCTGTAGCAGCGTCTGCACTGCATCGGTGAGCTCGTATTCGCCCCGCGCGGAGGGGGCAAGGTTCTGCAGCACGGGCAGGATGCTCGGAGCGAACAGGTGTACGCCCGCGAGGTTCCAGTGGGTATCTGCGTGGCGAGGCTTCTCCTGCACGCGAAGCACCCTGTCGCCATCGAGCCACACGCCGCCGCCCTCCGAAACATCGGGCAGCCAGTTGACCCCCAGCACCGCTGTGAGGTCGGCGCGGTGGGCGTGGAGGAGGCGTTGATAGTTGGTAGGGTCGGTGAGAATATCGCCGAAGCTCATGAGCACGGGCTCCGCTGGCAGGTTTTCCAGAGCAGTTCGCAGCGCTCCTGCAGTGCCAGGCTGATGTTCAGGCTGATGCACGTAGTGGATGTTCAACCCGAGGGCGCTGCCGTCGCCAAAATGGCGGATGATGCTTTCTGCACGGTATTGTACGACAACGGTAAAATCGCGCAGAGGCGTCGCTTGGCGAAGACGTAGCAGGATATGCTCCAGCAGGGGACGTCCTGCTACGGGGACCATCGGCTTGGGGAGATGGTGCGTGAGTTCGCCCAGTCGTGTTCCTCTACCCGCTGCCAGGATGACGCCTCGTCGTGGAGGCGCGCTCATTCCACCCGCACCCCCGTGTCCACACGCACACGCCAGGCGTCTCCGCCCGCGCTTTTCAACGCCTCAACCACTTCCTCCTCGTGTCCGGGGGCGAACACGAAGAGACATCCCCCGCCTCCGGAGCCGTTGACCTTGCCCCCGAGCGCACCCGCTCGCAGCGCAGCTTCCAGCATCTTCTCAATTTTGGGAGTGGACACCTCCAAGCCATCGCGCAGCTGGGCATGATGCGCCAGTAGCAGGTCACCCAGCATCTGAGGTGACCACGAGTCGCTCTGGAAGAGCTGCAGGGCGCGGCGCGTGAGGTCGCGATTCACCAGGTTCGCACGCACGCGGCGAGCGTTGCGCTCTGGTAAGCGCAGTAGTGCTTCCTCTGCCTCCTCCAGCGGAGTGGTGTGTAGGTCGAAGTGGGGCATCTGCTCCTTGAGCAAGGCAATCCCCTCGGTCACGTCTTTGCGGCGCGAGGCAAGCACCTCGATGGTCGCCTTCGGTTGCAGGGAGTCAGCCAGCACCAGCCCGTTCAGCTGCACGGGCAGGCGCACGGCGCGATAGGGCGGTATGGTATCGATGTACAGCACGCCTCCCAGCGCGGCGCAGAAGTGGTCCATCATACCACCTGGCTCGCCGAACTCTAGCACCTCTGTCTGGTGTCCCCAGCGTGCCAGCATATCGGCGCTGGGCGTTAGTGGAGGGTCGGCGATTTCACACAGTAGGCGCAACCACATAATCACCAGCGCGGAGGAGCTCGATACCCCCGCCCGCATGGGGATGTTGCTGGTGATGCGGACGTCTGCTCCCCGCGTGAAGCGCGCCCCCTGCCGACGAAGCACGTTGACCCCTGCGCGCAAGTAGTCGCGAGAGTGGGCATACTGCTGCTCCCGCGAAGGGTCTATCTCCATCTGCTCGCCGATATCGGGCATGTCCAGATGGAGCAGGTGTCCGTTCTGGGAGAGGTGCGCTTCCGCCCGGATGCGCCGCGTAATCGCAGCAGCGATCACGGGCAACCCAAGATAGTCCTGATGCTCCCCGAAAAGACAAATCCGCCCTGGGGCGGACACGACAAACGCACGCTCACTCATGCCCTTAGTATAAGAAAGTGGTGGCGAGGAAGTCAAGTGCTGCCTGGTCGTGGAGCATGCCGTTAGTCGCAGGACTGGAGTGTACAGGGGGAAAACTTGACAAAACGCCCTTTGTGAGGCTATATTCACATAAGGGGGAACGATGATGCATCCATTGGATGCACGCAAAGCCTTCATCTTACGAGCGGTAGTACAGGACTACGTAGCGACCGCCGAGCCTGTTGGCTCGGAGGCGGTAGTGGAGCGCTACGGTCTGCGTGTGAGCTCCGCTACGGTGCGCAACGAGATGGCGGAGATGGCGGAGATGGGCTATCTGCGCCAGCCCCATGTGTCCGCAGGGCGTATCCCTTCCGACCTAGGCTACCGCTACTACGTCGAACACCTGATGAAGCCTGTTCCCGTCAGCCGACTGCTTTCCCCCCAACAGACCAACCTGTTCTCCCCGAGTAACCCTGAGATAGGCGAGGTAGAGCGCCTGTTGCAGACCGCCTGCCGCCTGCTGGCGGAGGCGACCCGATACGCTTCGGTTGCTACGGCACCAGAGACCAATGTGGTGTCCATTCGCCACATCCTGCTGTCGCAGCCGGCTCCAGCCAAGCTGCTGCTGGTGGTTGTGGCAAGCAGCGGTCAGGTCGAACACCGACTCGTGCCCGTGTCGGCGCCGCTGAGCGAACAGCAGATGGCATGGATGGACCGCGTTCTGCAAGAGCGATACTCGGGTCGCGCGGTGCGAGACATGTTCCACGCGGAGTCTGCACCTTCCCTGAGCGAGATGCCTGTTGCGGAACCGGTGTGGAAGCTGGTGACGCAAGCTGTGCAGGACTGTATCGAGGCGCTGGGACAGCAGGAGGTGTTTCTGGACGGTATCCAGCATATGCTGGAGCAGCCTGAGTTCCGCCAGGCAGAGCGCCTATACCCTGTGATTGCGCTGTTGGAGCAGCCCCAGATGCTCATGCGCCTACTGCAACGGTTGGGCGCCTCAGGCAGGGTGCAGGTGCTCATCGGAGAGGAGAACCCTCTACCTGAGATGCGCTGTTGCAGCTTTGTGGCGTCGCCCTATCGAATAGGCGACCGTGTGGCGGGAACGGTATCGGTGCTGGGACCGACAAGGATGCACTACGAAATCGCCACCACGGCGGTGGAATATATCGCACAGGCGCTTTCCCGCGTGCTGACATATCTCAGTGTGAGCGTGTGAGACAGCATACTTCATGGAGAGACAAGGGATGAGACGGAAGAAACCTGAACCGGAGGAGCCCCATCCAGAGACGCGCCCTGAAGAAAACCCTGCTGCCGAGGTAGAGGTGCCCTCGGAGCCGACAGGCGAACCGGAGGTAGCAGAGGTCGCTGCACTGCAAGCGCGCGTCCGCGCTTTGGAAGAAGAGAATACCCTGCTGAAACAGCAGCTAGCAGATAAACAAGATAGCCTCCTGCGTACCCTTGCAGACTTCGACAACTTCCGCCGCCGCACACGCCAAGAGATGGAAGAGATTCGCCGCATCGCTCTCGAGGAGTTTCTGCGCGGTCTGCTGCGCGTGATGGATAACTTCGAGCGCGCCTTGCAGTCTGCAGAAGAGAGCCAATCTTTCGAAAAATTATTAGAGGGTGTACAGTTGACCTATCGGCAGATGCAAGCGCTACTTCGGGAAGCGGGGGTAGAGCCCATCGAGGCGGTGGGCAAACCGTTCGACCCCAACTTCCACGAGGCAGTGCAGCGTGTGGAAAGCCCCGAACATCCTGACGAAACCGTGCTGGAAGAGGTAGAACGCGGCTACATGATCCAGTCGCGCGTGTTGCGTCCCAGCCGGGTGAAGGTGGTTAAGAACTGATGACGAAACTGTTTGGCACTGATGGAGTGCGCGGCGTCGCCAACCGCGAACTGACTCCTCTTCTGGCGATGCAGCTGGGAATGGCGGCGGCGGTGGTGTTAGCCAACGGTGGTCACGCCCCACATGTGCTGGTGGGGCGTGATCCACGTTTGTCGGGAGACATGCTGGAGTCGGCATTGGTTGCTGGTCTCTGCTCCACTGGAGCACGGGTGACCCTGTTGGGTATCCTCCCGACGCCTGCTGTCGCCTACTGTACTCGGCACTCTCGAGCGGACGCGGGCGCGGTCATCTCCGCCTCGCACAACCCTTTTGAGGACAACGGTATCAAGTTCTTCAGCGTAGACGGATGCAAGCTGCCTGACTGCGTAGAAGAACGAATCGAGGCGCTGGTGCATGACTGGGAACACATCCCGCGCGTGTGCGGCGAGCGCATCGGCAGCGTGCAGCGGGACAGCGAATGGGTTGACCGCTACGTCGCCCATTTGATTGCTAGCACGGGTTGTTCGCTCAAGGGGATACGGGTCGTGGTGGACGCAGCGAACGGCGCCGCGTACAGCATTGCGCCGCGAGTGCTCTTGCAGCTGGGCGCCGAGGTTATCCCCATCCATTGCACTCCAGATGGCATCAACATCAACCGAGGCTGCGGTTCCCTGCACACCGAGAGCATGCGCCAGACAGTACTGGAACAGCGTGCCGACGTCGGGCTCTCGTTCGATGGTGATGCCGACCGCGTCATCCTCAGCGACGAGCAGGGGAACGAGATTGACGGTGACCGCATCATGGCGATGAGCGCACTATACCTGAAGCGAACGGGACGCCTGCGCCATCATGTGCTAGTTGCCACCGTCATGAGCAACCTCGGCTTGGAAGAGGCGATGCGAGCACATGGCATCCGCTTGGAGCGCACTAAGGTGGGCGACCGCTACGTCGCTGAGCGCATGCGCCAGCTGGACGCAGCACTGGGTGGTGAGCAGTCGGGACATATCATCTTCGCCGAATACACCACCACAGGCGACGGACTACTCACCGCACTGCAGATTCTGGCGCTCATGCAACGTACTGGGCAACCGCTCTCCCAGTTGGCGCAGGTGATGACTCAGTATCCTCAGATGCTGCGCAACGTGCGGGTAGGTGACAAGCACGCCTGGGAGCGCTACGAGCGCGCACCTGAAGTGGAGCAGTGGGCTCTGCAGCAACTGGGCAACCCGTCTCGGGTAAACATCCGCCCTTCAGGGACGGAGCCGGTGGTACGGATTATGATTGAGGCAACAGACCCCGCCCGTATGGAGCAGGTCATGGCGCAGCTGGAGCAAGTGGTGTGGGAGGTGTGCGGCAAGCCAGAGGAGTAGCCCCATGCTGTTGGCGCTAGACGTGGGCAACACGAACATCGTGGTAGGCGTCTTCGACGGGCAACGGCTCGTGGAACATTGGCGTGTGCGTACTGACCGTGAGCGCACCGCTGACGAACATGGCTTGTTGCTGACCCACCTGTTGCAGTACGCTTCACTGCCTCCAGAGGGCATTGACGGCGTGATTATCTCCAACGTGGTGCCGCCGATGACCGATGCCTTGCAGGGGATGGCGCGACGTTTCTTCCGTGTGGAGCCACTGTTCGTCTCGCATGAACTGGACCTTGGCGTGCCCATCCGTTATCACGACCCGCGTGAGGTAGGTGCTGACCGCCTGGTGAACGCGGTCGCGGCGATACATAAGTACGGCGCCCCCGCGATTGTGGTGGACTTCGGCACGGCGACCACGCTCGACGTGGTGTCGCCAGCGGGGGAGTATCTAGGCGGATGTATCATGGCGGGAGTAGGTATCTCGGCAGAGGCGCTTTTCCGCACCGCTGCTCGCCTACCCCGTATCGAGCTGGTCGCTCCCGCACACGTCATTGGGCGCACGACGGTAGAGGCAATGCAAGCGGGCATCCTGCTAGGTTATGCAGGAGCGATCGATGCCTTAGTAGAGCGTATCCATCAGGAGCTCGGCTGCCAAACCACTGTGGTGGCGACGGGTGGACTGGCGGAGCGCATCGCTGCCGAAACCCGTACCATCCAGCACGTGGACCCCTGGCTGACCCTGGAAGGGCTACGCATCGTTTGGCAACGAGTGCAGGAAGTATGATTCGGTTCAGCAGTGGGAGAAACAGTGGCAAATACACCCATGCAACATTAGGAGAGAGCGACCATGTCTGCTGACGCTATCCTCATTGAAGGCATCACTTTCCACGCTTATCATGGCGCCTCGGACGAAGAGCAGGCGGTAGGACATCGCTACAGCGTAGACGTCGTGCTGGAGTATGATATCCGCGCCGCCGCTCAAACGGACGACCTTGCGCAGACGGTCAACTACTCTGCAGTAGCGAAGCGGGTGCTGGCTATTGGCACGGAGAACCAGTTCAGGCTGATTGAGACGCTGGCGGAGCGTCTTGCGGCAGACATCCTGCAGAACTTCCCCGTTTCGGCGGTAGAGGTCACCGTACGCAAGCTGCTCCCCCCGATGAAGGTGCCTGCGCAGGCAACCGGCGTGCGTATTCGTCGCACGGCGCGATAACGCGGTTGTCTCCCAGCACTTGGCTTCTCTTCGGAACGCCGCTCCAGCATTGATTTTTCGCAGGGTGGGGTGTATGCTATTATCTATCACCGACATTCCCTTCATATGGAGGTCGTGATGCATCGTTTGGTAGACTTGCGCAGCGACACCGTTACGGTACCGACGCCCGAGATGCGCCATGCCATGTCGAACGCGGAAGTAGGGGACGACGTATACGGCGAAGACCCCACAGTCAACCGCTTGCAGGAGCGTGCGGCGGAGCTGCTGGGCAAAGAGGCAGCGCTGTTTGTGCCGTCGGGCACGATGGGCAACGAAATCGCTATCAAGGTGCATACTCGTCCTGGCGACGAGGTGCTTCTTGACGAGGACTGTCACATCGTCAAGTGGGAGCTGGGCGCAGCAGCGTTCATCAGTCAGGTGCAGCTGCATACCCTTCCGAACCAGCGGGGCATTGTGCCTGTGGAAGAATATGCAAAGCGGATTCACCCAGGCGACGACCATGTGCCTCCCACACGCCTCATCTGCTTAGAGAACACACACAACGCTGCAGGCGGTGTAGTGTTGCCGTTGGAGTATGTGCGTGAGGTATGCGATCTGGCGCATGCTCATGGCGTGGCGGTACACCTAGACGGCGCACGCCTTTTCAACGCGGCTGTGGCATTGGGCGTGGCGGCAAGGGAGCTGGCTGCGGGCGCCGACTCGGTGATGTTCTGCCTATCGAAGGGGCTGGCGTGTCCTGTCGGTTCCATACTGTGTGGCTCACGGGCGTTCATCGAGGAGGCGCGCCGGGTACGCAAGATACTGGGCGGTGCGATGCGACAGGTGGGCATCCTTGCCGCAGCAGGACTGGTGGCGTTGGACACGATGATAAACCGTCTGGCAGAAGACCACGCTCGCGCCCGACGGTTGGCGGAGGCGATAGCCCACTTGCCTGGTTTCTCGGTAGACCTGGAGACGGTGCAGACGAACATGGTATACGTGCATACGGAGCAACCTGCACGGCGCGTGGTACAGCAGCTGGAGACGCTAGGCGTGCTGTGTCTGGACGTGTTTCCACATACGATACGGCTAGTCACTCACAAGGATGTAGACGATAGAGACGTAACGTACGCTATCGAGGCATTCACGAAGGTAGCTGCTTGAGGATGACGCCACGTTTTGCCCCACGGTATGGAGAGGACAAAAAAGAAATTGGCTGCGGGGGATGGATTCGAACCACCGTTACCTGGTCCAGAGCCAGGCGTCCTGCCACTGAACGACCCCGCAGCTTTCGCTATATATTATGCCCAACTCTGCGCAGTTTGTCAAGGGTTCTGGGAAATTCCTTGCGCAGACTTGCTCAGTGCAGGAAGCCGCTAGAGAGGCTTTTTCAGCTCACCCAGAGGTTCTGCCTCCAATGTAGTGTTTCGGAGGACGAGGCTCCTGCTGAGCCGTTGGTTTTGTGTGGTCGCGACGGAGCGCGACCCCCCCACCTGTTTTGGAAGGCGAGGTGCCCGACGAACCGCTTCCCTCTGTCATACTCAGCGACAGCGGCTTAGGGTGACCTTGTCGTGAAAGCACGTCTTCCACGTTACCGCAGGAGAGGACATCCACGGCGCAGAAACGGATGAGAGAATATGGAGGTACAACACGGAAGCAAAATGGGAACCAGCAGGCCAGCTGTCCAGGACGAATGGAAACGCTACTTCTCCGCCGATGATACTCCACAGCCCCTCCGAGACCCTGCCGACCCGACGCTCTGGCCCAACCGTTGGAGCCGCGCTAACTCCGACGAGTGGATTGCGCGCAACCACGACCGCCTACGCCAGATGCGCCCGCGTGTGTTGCTCATCAACTTCTCGAATCAGGTTGCGCCGGAGAAGCCCCTTCAGCTAGCACAGCAGCTCATCGCAGCGATGCGCGAAGCCAGTCGCTATCACGGCTATAGAGACCCGAAGGCGCCGCCGTTTCTGGAGTATACCCTATGGCGGTTTGTGGACCTGCGCGACCCTGACCGGAAGGAGAAGAACAGTCGAAAGGTTCCCGTCAAACCACATGTTCCTGACCCGCAAATCAACTGCGACTACAACGCCTTCTTCTCCGAGCAATTTGCCGAGTATATCGGCGTACGTGACCCGCGCAACCGACGTCGCTTCTTGCGTCTAGACGAACTGGTAGACCGGGGATATGTGCATGAGGTGTGGTTCACCGCCGCGGCGACGGGTGATTTCCGTTGCTTGGAGTGCGTGGAGCTGAAGCCCATGTACGACGAGCAGTTTCGCAAGATACCCGGCAAACATGTGCAGGCAGGCAACGGCGGTGACCCCGACCAACAGTGGACAGGCAGGTCAGTACGTCTCAACTGTATCAACCATGACCGAGGCATCGGCTGCGCAATGGAGAACTTAGGGCACTCGATGGAGGGGTTGGCGCATAGCCGAGCCATCCCTTACTTCACACGCTACTTTTACGAGTATGCAGGCTTCGATTTGGACAAGCGATACGGACTGCCTTTCAACTCGTTCTACCCGCTCTGGGGAGAGGGCAAGGGTATCTCCTACCCCGACCCCCACACTGCCGTGGTGACCGACGGCAGGCAAACGTGGCGAATCGAGAACTACGTGGCAGCGGGGGGCAACGTGCATTTCCCTCCTAACGCCCGTCGCCACTACGACCTAAACAACACCGAGCCCGTGATGTCGACGATTGAGGACTGGCGAATTGGGAGTGGTTCTGGCGGTAAAGACCTCGCCCGCCCCTGGACAAGCGAGGTGCTGAAGCGCTACGCCGACCTCGCCCCCGATTGCATGGGCAAGTGGCTGGTTTACTGGTGGCAAAACATGCCTGGGCTCAACAACCGCTCTCGCGACGACGAGGGCAAACCGATGAAAAACTGGTGGGTGTTCTGGTTCTACTGAGGGAGAGATATGGATTGGGCGCTCGCGTGGACAGCATGGAAGCGGCATCCCCTAGCGCTAGCATCGCTGGTCTATCTCTGCCTGATTGCAACGGTTGCGCTGTTGGCACCCGTCATTGCCCCTTACCGCTACGATACCCAGCACCCCTCTGCCGTGTTGCAGCCTCCTTCAGCGAAGCACTGGCTGGGCACGGATGAACTAGGGCGTGATGTGTTCAGCCGACTGGTGTATGGAGCGCGTGTGTCGCTGACTGTGGTGGTGCAGGTGGAGCTGCTAGAGGTGCTCATTGGCGTCACTCTGGGCTTGCTAGCAGGCTACTTCCGGGGCAGATGGGATTCACTCATCATGCGCTTCACCGACATGATGTTCGCCTTTCCCGACATCTTGTTGGCTATCCTGATTGTCGCGATTCTGGGACCGGGTCTGCACAACGTGTTTCTAGCGCTAGCGCTGACGGGATGGCCGAGCATGGCGCGCGTGGTGCGCTCGCAGACGCTGGCGCTGCGCGAACGGGAGTTCGTGGAGGCGGCACGTGCCATCGGGCTCAGCCACTCGCGCATCCTGCTACGCCACATCTTGCCCAATCTCTTGCCTACTATTGTGGTCGCGATGACAGTGGACGCAGCGGGCATCGTCCTCGCGGAGAGCGCGCTCAGCTTCCTCGGTTTGGGCGCCCAACCTCCGCTACCCTCGTGGGGACGGATGATCGACGATGCCCGTCAGCTGATGCGCAGCCATCCCATGCTGCTGGTCTATCCAGCGGTGACCCTCTCCTTGACGGTGATGGCTTTGAACTTCCTCGGCGACGGCTTGCGTGACCTCTGGGACCCCAGAAGGCACAGGTCATAGCATCCGACACAGGAGAGCCGCTCCTCAAGGAATGGACCTTCTCGCACGTTGAAACTCCTGTGTAGGAATTCTCGTTTTACATGGTGAAATTTCTTAACGGAGTGACGCTCCAACAGTGAGAGATGAGAGTTTCGTCAATGCCCGATGTCCGTGAGGTCAAAACCGTTTGCCCGCACGACTGCCCCGATACCTGCTCCATGATTGCGCTGGTGCAGGACGGAAGGCTGTTGGGCGTGCGGGGCAATCCGCAGCATCCAACAACGCGGGGCTACCTGTGCTGTAAGGTCAACCGCTATGAGGAGCGCGTGTATAGCCCCGACCGCGTGCTGTATCCTCATAAGCGCGTCGGGGCAAAGGGAGAAGGCAAGTTCGAGCGCATCTCATGGGACGAGGCGTTAGACACTATTGTCTCCCGATGGCAGCAGATACTCGCGCGGTATGGCGCAGAAGCCATCCTGCCCTATTCCTACGCGGGCACGATGGGCGTGGTCAATATGTCGGCATGCGACGGGCGGCTATGGAACCGCTTAGGAGCCACGCGCCTGCTGCGTACCATCTGCTCGACCGCCGCCGAAGCGGGATACGATTACACGATGGGGTGGTCGGGCGGAATCGACCCCGAAAGCCTCGTCTACGCGAAGACGATTATCGTGTGGGGGATGAACCCTGCCAGCACCTGCACGCACCAGATGGCGATTCTGCGCGACGCTCAGAAGCGCGGCGCGACGCTCATCGTGATAGACCCCTTCCGCACCCGCACTGCTGAGTGCGCCGACTGGCACGTGCACCTCGAACACGGCACCGATAGCGCCCTAGCGCTGGGCATGATGCATGTCATCTTCCGAGAAGGTCTGCAAGACCAACATTTTTTGGAGCAGTATACCGTTGGCTGGGAAGCGTTGCGCGAGCGCGTCCTGAGTGAATACCCTCCCGAGCGCGTGGCGCAGATAACGGGCATTTCTGTGGAGGACATCGAGCGGCTGGCAGTCACCTACGCGACGGAGCGCCCCTCCGCCATCCGCCTCGGCTACGGCATCGCTCGCAACACCAACGGCGGCATGATGATTCGCACCATTACCTGTCTGCCTGCCGTCATCGGTGCCTGGCGAGAGCTGGGGGGCGGGCTGCTGCTCTCCACCAGCGCGCACTTCCCGCTCAACATGAGGGCGGTGAAGCGCCCTGACCTGCTGCAAGGCAACCCGCGTGCCGTGAACATGAACCAGCTGGGCGAGGCGTTACTCACGCTGAACAACCCGCCTATCATGGCGCTATACGTATACAACTGCAATCCCGCCGCCGTCGCCCCTAACAGCAACCGCGTTATCCAAGGCTTGTTGCGCGAAGACCTATTCACCGTTGTGCACGAGCAGCTGTGGACAGACACGGCGCGTCTGGCGGACATCGTGTTGCCCGCCACCACCCAGATGGAGCACCTGGACCTACACACCTCCTACGGACACCTGTATGTGCAGCTGAACCAACCCGCCATACCGCCCCTGGGCGAGAGCCGACCGAACTGGGAGGTGCTGTCGGAGCTGGCGCGGCGGCTAGGCTTCGAGGAGAGTTGCTTCCGCGACACCGCCGAGGATATCATCCGCCAGGCGCTGGACAGTGACCACCCCTACCTACAAGGTATCACCTACGAGTACCTGGTGGAGCACGGCTTCGCCAAACTGCGCACCCCTTCTGACCCCTTCGCGCCCTACCTGCACGGCGAGCCGCGCTTCCGCACCCCCTCGGGCAAAATCGAGTTCTTCTCGGAAAGGGCGAAGCAGGATGGCTACGACCCTCTACCCACCTATATCCCTGCGGAGGAACCTGGTGTAGACCGCCAGAAATATCCGCTCAAACTGATGTCGCCTGCGGCGCACCACTTTCTGAACACCTCGTTCGCCAACCAGCCGCGCCTGCAGCAGGCGGAGCGCGAACCGCGAATCTGGATACATCCTCAGGACGCCGAGGCGCGAGGCATCCAGCAAGGCGACTGGGTACGCGCCTACAACGAGCGAGGCGAAGTGATGCTGAGGGCGGTAGTGAGCGCACAGCACGTACGTCCCGGTCTCACCTGGTCGCCGTCCCTCTGGTGGCATCGGGACAGCCCAGGAGGGCGTAACGTGAACGCGCTGACCTCCGACCGACTGGCAGACATGGGGGGCGGTTCTACTTTCCATACCTGCTACATTCAAGTGGAGAAAGTAGAGATGGAGGGACGTAACGGGTAGTGCTTCGCTCTGCGTGACCCTCCAGAGCCTGTTCACCCAAGTTGGAGGGACGCGCTCTGTCGCGTCCACACACAGATTGCCCCTGGAGGGACGCGCTCCGTCGCGTCCGCCACAATGGTCACGACAGAGCGTGACCCTCCAGAAGACCAGCGCACCCTTGGAGGGACGCGCTCCGTCGCGTCCATGCACAGATTGTCTCAGGGCGACGCTCTTCACAGCCCACCACTTCCATGACAGCGGGTGTAGCCCCCCGACTGAAGTCGGGGGCTATGCGAAGCCGAAATCCGCCTGCGCGGATGAGAACCTGCGCAGGCAGGTTTTCCTCTCCTCATAGCCCACCATTTCAATGGTGGGATCAAAGCCCGTGATGTTTCCCATCGGAGGGACTGCTTTGCTGCATCTGCCCGTGATGTTTCCCGTTGGAGAGACGCG
>JANWXG010000280.1 GCA_025057335.1 bacterium
TGGTGTACGCGGTCGGAATCGCCTACCGCCGCGTGACCAGCGCACGCGAACGCCTCGCCGCCCGCACCTCGCCCGAAGAGGGATAAAGCCTCTTCTCAGACAATCGGCATCTCCCCTGCACTACAGCCTGGGCAGCTCTGCGCACACTCGCAGCACATGCCCATACTCGCCGAGATGGAGCTGGGCGCGTCCCCTCACTCCTTCCTCCATCAGGGGGCGCATCAGGCGTCGCGCAAAGTCATGGTCGCCCGCACCTATCGCCGCCATGCTCCACCATACCAGCGTGCTGACCTGGTTTTCCTCCAGGGCGGACTGCCACACCCTCCGGAACTGCTGGTGCAACCGCGCGAACAGCGTCTTGCGCCGCGCAGAGGCAGGCAACCATGCAATCGCCATGAGCTGCGCCATGATGTCGGGATACCATTCCGACAGGCGCGTTTCCCTTGCCCCGTCCTCGTGCAGCGCCCAGGCGTAGTAGCCCTCCTCTTGCAAGAACAGCTGCGCCTCTATCGCCTGAAGCGTATGCCCTGCCAGCTTTTGAAACTCCTCCGCCTCCCTTTTTCGCCTCATCGTGCGAGCTATCCACTGGGCGGACTGCCATCCCCGAAATACCTCCACGTTGTCCATCAGGTATTTCACGCGATAGCTGGGCTTCGCCCACGTCAAGCCGTCTGGCTGCAGTGTGAGGCGGATAGCGCCTGCCGCCTTCCTTGCTGCCGGGTAGAGGGAAACCAACCATTGCCGACTGCCTCCCACCTGCGCTGTGCGTTGCAACGCTTCTAAGAAGGTAGCGGCGTAGGAGTCAGTGGAATCGTAGTCGCCTGTGGGCTGCGTCGCACCGCTACGCACGCGATAATCGTAGATAGTACCGTCGGCGTTCAGATGCGTGGCATACCAACGCAGCCACCTCTGCGCAGCGCGCACATGCAGACCGTTGCGCGTGTGCGGATACGCTACAGTCAAGCCGATGACGGCGAGGTTGGCGAAGTAAGGGATGATGGAGTTGACAAGCTGGTCAGCGGGAGCCATCAGCAGAGCGCCGTCTTCGCGCTGGCGCTGCAAGATGGCTTCCGCCGCCCATTGCATTACAAGGTAAAAGGATGACCTATTCTCTGGAGTGCTTTGCATGTGAACGGAATATCCTCTCGGCTCACATAGAGGGTCGCCCTCCAATCCGACCTCTGGAGGGCGAGGCTCCCGCCGAGCCGTCCTCCCGTCATGCTGAGCGTGAGCGAAGGGGGGGCGGAGATTCTTCGCTCCGCTCAGAATGACAAAACAGGAATGGAGGGCGAGGCTCCTGCCGAGCTGTCCTCTCGTCATGCTGAGCGTGAGCGAAGGGAGCCGGAGATTCTTCGCTCCGCTCAGAATGACAAAACAGGAATGGAGGGCGAGACTCCCGCCGAGCCGTCCCCCTGTCACGCTGAAACTGGATTTTCAAGATGGTCACTTACAAACGTGATGGGGCGCGTTCCTCCAATGGTATACTCCTCTTTCTGAAGGGTCACGCTCCGTCGTGACCCTGTGTATGGACGCGACGGAGCGCGTCCCTCCAAACCCCCCTGTGGATGCGACAGAGCGCCTCCCTCCAAATGTTGGGTGTATGGACGCGACAGAGCGCGTCCCTCCAGACGATGACCGGGATGACGGACGTGACGCAGCGCGTCCCTTTAGGAGGCACACACCTTCTCACCGCGCGGTCATCTGCTGAATCGACTCCTGCGCCAGGCGGGCAGTGTCGGAGCCAGGAGCGGCTTGAATCGCCCTTTGCCACAGGTCTACCGCTGTCAGGCGGTCGCCGCGCTGGTAGGCTTCCAGTCCGCGCACGTAGAGTTCCATTGCCAGCGGCTCATTTCCACGCGGGCGCGGTGGCTCGGCGACAGAGCCGTTTGTGCGCGACGCAGGCGGCGAGAGGACTGGAGGCGCAAGGTCGATGTTGCCCGAGTAGAGACGTGACACCTGGTCTATCCGCTGGCGGGCGGCAGCGGAATGGGGGTCATATTCTAGCGCCTGCTGGTAGTACTGCAGCGCCATATCCGGGCGTCCCGCCTGCAGCGCCTCGTCCCCCAGATGCACCAGGCACACCGCAGCGTTGCGCGCGGCGACGGCTTGCACTTCGGGCGTCTTCGCGTGCTGATACACGTTGACGAAGCGAGCCAGCGCTTCGCGGTAGTTGCCCGCCTGTGCCAGTTTCACCCCATCGCTCATCTGTGTGCTGAGCGCCTCTATCTGCTGCAGTTGCGTGTAGCGCTCGTATGCGAGGTTGATACCGTAGGCAATCAACACGATAAGCACCCCCAGCAAGACCACCAGGAACATCTGCTTCATGGCTTCACTCTCCTTCGGCGACAGCCACGGCTCGCGCGGCGGCGGCAGGGGCGGTGGCGGCTTCTGTGGCGCAGGAGGCGGGGGTGAGGCAGCAGTGTAGCCCCCTGCTGGTGCTGGGTCGGGTATAGGGGTCAACAACGGCGGTAGTGAGGCTGGGCTCGGCGAAGCCGCAGGCGGAGGCGAAGAGATTACTGGCGGCGGTGCA
>JANWXG010000281.1 GCA_025057335.1 bacterium
TCGTGGGAGACAGTGAACCTGCCTTTCTGGGCGAAGCCCGACCGCAACGCGATGGAAGCGCTCATGGAGCAGGTGTATCGCGACAGCGAGGGCGCGAAGGCAAAAGCAGAACAGGCGGCGCAGTGGGTACGTGAGAACCTGACCTGGCAGCACGCTGCGCAGGCAGCGGCGAAGAGGTTGCTGGAGGGGGCGGTGCAGCCAGCACAGCCCGAAGGGGCACTGCGTCGCGCCTCGCAACTGGTTCGGGACGGGAGGTACCCTGAAGCCATTGCCCTGCTGGAGCAGCTGGTTCAAAGCGAACCACAGCATCTGAAGGCATACAGCGGACTGGGTGTCGCCTACTATGAGTCGGGCAGCATCGCCCGCGCGGAGGGCGTACTGCGGCAAGGGCTGCAGCAAGGTGAAGACTTCGAACTGCACCACCATCTTGCGGACATCTTATGGCGCACGGGACGCTCGCAAGAGGCGTTGCAGCACGCCATACGGGCGGTAGAGCTGAACCCCAACGGCGAAGAGTCGCTTCGCCTGCTGCGCGAACTCCATTCCAGGCTGCAACGGCGGGCAAAGAAGCGCCCCAGCTCGCAACTGCAGCGGTGGCTAGAGCGAGCGTCGCGCCTGCTCTCTGGCTCAGAGAAGGGCTGTTCTTCACCGGTGACAGTGACGACGAGCTCTCAGGGAAAGCGCCCCCGACTCTCCCTGTGCATGATTGCGAAGAACGAGGAGGAGTTTATCGAGGGCTGCCTGCAGAGCGTGCAGGGTCTGGTGGACGAAATCGTAGTGGTGGACACGGGTTCCACTGACCGCACGGTGGAGATTGCGCAACGCTACGGCGCGAAGGTGATACATCACCCCTGGCGCGATGACTTCTCCGACGCCCGCAACGTCTCCATCCAGCACGCTACGGGCGACTGGGGACTGTGGCTGGACGCCGACGAGCGCCTGGACCCCGCCAGCGCGGAAGCCATCCGCCGTGCCATCTGCGACTACTCTTTCGGCGGCTATCTGCTGGAAATCCACAACGAGATGGGCGACTCGCCAGAGGACGGCGTTTTCATCCATCGTGCCTGTCGGGTGTTCCGTCTGCTGCCCGTCACTCGCTTCGAGGGGCGCGTGCACGAGCAAGTGATGCCTTCGCTGGAGCGCCAGGGCTACGAGGTTGCCTTCCTTAAGGGTGCGGCCATCCGCCACCTGGGATACCGCAGCCGTGTGGTACAGCAGCGCAACAAGAACGAACGCGCCATCCGCCTGTTGCAGATGGAACTGCAGCAAGACCCCGACAACCTGTTCCAGAGGTTCAACCTGGCTAACGCCTACTACGTGGTAGGCGACTACCAGAAGGTGGTCGAGGAGCTGAACCCCATCGTCGACCGCATTGAGCCAGGTCAGGACCATGCGGGAGTCGCTTACGTGCTACTGGCGAACGCCTTGCAGACGCAGGGCAGGCACGAGGAGGTACTGGCGACGCACCAGCGCGCACTGGCGCGGGGAGTAGACCATCCTGGACTGTACTTCGCCGATGGCTACGCCTACCTCGCCCTCAGGCGCTACGAGGAGGCGGTACAAGCCTTCCATCGAACAGTGGAGACCTATCGCGGCGAGCATATCACGGGCGACGCGACCATCGCAGGCTTCAAGGCATACTACGGCTTGGCACAGGCGTACCTGGCAACGGGCAATCTGGAGGAGAGCGAGCGCTATTGTCGCCTCTCCCTGCGGGAGCGTCCGCAGACGATGGAGGCTCATTACCTGCTGGCGCAGATTCTGTTCCACGAAGGCGACTTTGACCAGGGGCTACAGGAGCTGGAGCAGGCTTACAGCTACGCGCCACAGAACCCGGAGGTAGCGCGCGACCTCGCCCTGCGCTACGAGCAGGCAGGGCGCTGGGTGGACGCATACACCATCTGGCGGCGGCTCATCAATGAGATACAGAACCAGCCCGAATGGCGCTGGCACAGTGCCCAGTGCGCAGAGAAGCTGGGATTATGGCAGGAGGCTCAGGCGGACTACACGGAGCTGACCATCGTGCAGCCCGAGTTCGCTCCCGTCTGGGTGAACCTGGGCAGAGTGCATCTGGCGCAGGGGGACGTCGAAGGCGCGCTCTCCTGCTTTACTCGCGCTATCGAGCTCGCTCCAGAGGACGCCAACGCCTTCTTCAACGCGGGAGACGCTCTCTACCAGCTGGGCGCGTACGAAGCAGCAGTAGAGACCTATACCGCCGCGTTGCAGCGCGACCCCACCAACGCGCAGGGCTTTTTCGCGCTGGGCAACGCCTTCTACCAGATGGGCGCATTCGAGTCGGCGATGATGGCGTATCAGCAAGCGCTGGCGCTCCAGCCCGACCACGCCGCTGCCCGTCATAACCTGGAGCTGGTCAGGGAGCAAATGAAAGAACGGGTAGCGTAGAAGGGCACTATCCTGCTCTCTTGCTGAGCGAGGGCGAGGCTCTGTCCGAGTCGATCCCCAACGGTCGCGACGGAGCGCGACCCTCCAGCAGACGCTGCGCATTGTCTGGGGAGCGAGG
>JANWXG010000282.1 GCA_025057335.1 bacterium
GAATCGCCGTCATCTCCGCCAGCGGCGACATCCATCTGCAGCGGTGCGACGCGGAGAGCATCGACCTGCAAACCAAGAGCGGCGACATTGAGTGCGAGGAGTGTGCCTGCAGTGGTACGCCCGGTCTGGTCGCCCGCACCGCCAGCGGCGACATGGGCATCCGGTGGCTGCGAGCGCAGCAGGTACAGCTGAACTCGGTGAGTGGTGAGGTCCGCCTCAGCTTTTCGGGGCCGTTTCATGGAGAGGCGCAGGTACAAAACATCAGCGGCGATGTGCTGGTAGACCTGCCTGCCGGATCTACCTGCTCGATACGGGTGTTTGCTCCGGATGGGGACCTGTACAACCACTTGCCCGCCGAACTGCAGCGCAACGAGCGTGGCGAATGGGAAGGTTCACTGGGTGCCGGCGCAGAGGTAGGCAGGTTGTCTATCCGAACGATAAACGGCGATGTGACGCTGCGCTCAGTGTAAGGCTTTCATCGCAACCAACACAACCATATACCCCCTGACCTTGGACGCTGGTAACCACCAGCGTCTTTTTTCAATCGCCACCGCCTGTACCGGGAACCAGCCTGGCGACCTTCCCCCTGTTCACGGGTGTACGGACTATAGACACAGGTAACCCCTGTTCGGAGACATGGGCAGCACTGAAGGGCGCGGCTCCCGCTGAACCGTTGCGATGGGGTGAAAGCGCGCTGCAGTGCGCTACCGTGTGGGCGCGACGGAGCGCGTCCCTCCAGTTCTGGCGAACGGCTCTGGAGGGTTACGCTCGGTCGTGACCCTCTGTGAGCGTGATGGAATGCCTGCGAGGGGCGAAGGCTCATGATTGACAAAGCGCCAGCGTCTGCGGAGGAGGCTATGGCTTATGGAGCGGGTTATCACTTCGCCTTTCGGAGCGTCCTTCACGAACACTTGACTTTTCGGCGTGAGGTTGTTATCTTAAACACGTAGCATCTGGTCAAGGGGGTTCAACAATGGCACAGCCGACCCGTGCGGAAGTGGTGGAAGCGGAGCTGCAACGCATCATCCCCATTCTTGTCGTTGGTATGCTGGTGTTCCTGTTGGGGTTGTTTCTGGTGTACCTGTCCACGAAGGCAGCGTGGATGCCATTCCCCATCGGGGTCATCGTCACGCTGGCGGGAGTGGGCGTCGCTGGTTACGGGGGCTGGCAGTATCTGCAGCTGAACAACCTGCCTTCTTATCGGGCAATCTGCCCCTACTGCGAGCAGCCAACGCTGTTCCTTGCTCCTCCCACTGAAGACTACTCCTGTGAACACTGCCACCGAGTCGTTGCCATCGAGGCGGGGCAGGTGGTTCCACCGCTCATGCTGGCATGCCGCCACTGTGGTGCGCTGCAAAAGGTATCCCCTCGGGCGAAGATGTTTATCTGCGACCAGTGTAACGGGCAGAACGACCTCAAACCTGCTGCCACCAAACCGGGGGTTGCTGCAGCCACCGCCGGAGCGCCAGAAGAGAGCATAGAGTACACCACGTACGACCTGGTGCTGGTCGACGCGGGGCATAACACCGAAGAAGTCCTGGATATTCTGTGCGCGCTGTTAACAGCCCCCCGTGACCACTGCCGGGGTATCCTCAAAGAGCTGCCGATGGTGATACTGGTGGACCTCCCCCGACGCAAGGCAGACTCCTACCGTCGAATGCTGCGTGACGCAGGGGCTACCGCTGAGGTGCATCCGACGGGACAGTATCGCCCTCCTGCGAGGCAGGAAAGGTCGTGAGAACACGGCACATCCCGCAAAGCGCATCCTCAGAAGGCGCGTCCAGCTTCCGGGGTACAATATACGTATAGTGGGTGCGTGAAGGCGCCCCGGTCACACTATCCGCATGGAGGCATCGTGTCGTGTGGAAGTTTATCAACAGTTTCACCGTGCTGGCAGCGCTGCTGTTTATCATCGGGGCGGTAGGGCTGGTGTCTGGAGCGGATGCTATTCGCGATCCAGGGCAACCGCATGACCCTCTGCTGCCCTGGTGGTACTTTGGAGCGGCGGTACTGATGATTATCAACGCCGTGCTGTCGGTACGCCACTACGAACACAAAAAGAGGTGGGAGCAGGAGAAGTCGGCATCGAAGGAGGAGGCACGTCGATGAGCGCTGTCGTCTGTGTGGAATGCGGTAAGCCGCTGGAGAAAATCCCCGTGTGGCTGGCAAGTGTCCACGTGAAGTTCACCTGCGAAGAGTGCCGAACGAAACACCGTCCCCCCATCGTGATTGTCGAGGACCTCCCCCCGCTCACCGAGGATGTCGCAGAAGACCTGGACGTTATCGAGCGGGAGGAAGGCTTAGAGACCACCTCTCTCGAAGAGGTGCTGCAGGAAGAGGAAAAGGGCGCCGAAGACGAGGAGGAAGAGGTGTAGTTCAAGATGTCGTGGAGGCTATTGCTCGTATGGACCTGGTGTCTGTTTGCGCTCGCGGGTGCAACGGGAGCAGAAGATTACCGCATCAGCGCAGGAGATACGCTGGAGGTTGCGACGTGGGGGTATGAGGACCTTTCCCGTACC
>JANWXG010000283.1 GCA_025057335.1 bacterium
GGTTCGGCAGCTGGGAGCTGCTAGCAAAATACCCGGATACCTTCGCTGCAGCGATACCGATTTGCGGACGAGGCAACCCCGCCGACGCTGAGAAGCTGAAGAACATCCCCCTCTGGGTGTTTCACGGCGAGGCGGACACGCTCGTGCCGCCGACCTTCTCGCGGGAGATGGTAGAGGCGCTGCGCAAGGCGGGAGCGACGCAGGTGAAGTACACGGAGCTGCCCGGAATCGGGCACAACTCCTGGGACCCTGCGTATAGCAGCGCCGAAGTGATACGCTGGTTACTGGAGCAGAAGAAGCCGTAGCCTGATGTCGCCTACAGTCCTTGGCGTTACAGGCGGAGGGAGGCGTTCCTCCGCCTGTACTGTGCGCATCCTTCTACGCGAGCTGTTTCTTCAGCCATGCGAATGCGCTTGCCTGCATCTCCAGGTCGAACTTGTGTCCGCCTGGGTAGAACTCGCCTACATAGTTCTTAGGCGCCCCCGCACTGCGGTAGTGTGCTGCAATCCGCCTGTGCGAGTCACGCATCCCCTTAAGTGTAAACAGCGGGTCTTCTTCGTCATACTGCACCATGAGTGGCGAAGGGGCACGGCAGGCAGCGATGTCGGGATAGTCCCCATACCGCGCCCATCCCCAGGGGAGACCGAGCCAGCTGTGAGACACCAGTTTGTGATCCAGCACCTCTGCGTAGGTACACATCATGCCCACAATGACGGCAGCACGGATGTGGTCACAGGTGGCTTGAAGCAGCGCAGAACGCACCCCACCCCCCGACAGACCGATACAGCCGATAGCATCCTGCCGTACATCTCGGCGCGAGCGCAGATAGTTCACTGCTACCCTGTCCTCGTAGCTGACCACTCCCGCCAGCGTCGTGCCCAGCAGGTGGCAATACTTCTCTACCGTGTGCTCATGGATGGCGGAGACGCTGTGGAACAGAGCTATCTCGTCAGGCGTGTTCCCCCCTTTCCACCACGACTGGATAGCGCTGCCAACGCTTCTATCCCATTCGGGAATGGCTTCCAGAGGAAACCTGCGGCTTCCCCACAGGAACACGTCGGGCACCAGCACAACGAAACCCTCCTTTGCCAGTGCGTTAGCGAAGGCGCGCCCTCCATAGAGCTCCTCTCGGAAGGAGATGAGCACAGACGGCGTCTCATCTGGACCGTCAGCGATTTTCTCTTTGCCGTAGTATTTGAACCCGCCGTGGTCGTGCAGGGCGACGACGCCAGGCAGTGGTTCCTTTACCCCCTCTGGCTTCAGTACCCAGGCGTAGGTGCGCGGTCCGTAGCCGACCGACCAGGAGACCTCTTCGCCCAGCAACCCGTCGCACTTCCAGCGACGCTCCACCTTCACGGCGCGCGGGCGTTCCTGCTCGAAGTGGAAGCCCAGCACTTCTCGCAGCTTCTGGCGAGTCTCCTCGCCTGGCGGAGCCATCGGGTACAGCTGATGTGCCTTGTTCGCCGCTGCTACCCAGTCGCTGTACACGCCCAGATGTTGATAAAAACGCGCCATCTTTCGCTCAAATCCTCCTATCCTAGCGAAGTCTCTTCGCCTGCAGCCAGCAGGCGCAAGTGAAGGTTGTCTGCAGTGAACAGCCCTCCTCGCAGGCGAGGCGGGGTCACTGCCTGCACCATCACTACCTGCCCCGCCTGCACTCTCAACCTGCCCGCAGACACCACCGCCCAGGCATCCTCGTCCAGACCAATCCCTATCAGCTCGGGATGTTGCAACACGGCGCCTACCAAACGCTGCAGCCGCTGGCGCCGCAGCAGGTGCTGGTCTACGAAGGCATTGGGCAGCAGTCCCAATCCGCGCGTAGTCACTACGGCGTCTGGTCGCAAAGCAGTGTCGCGCATCTCCCCAGCAGGCATCCACGCTCCTATCAGGGAGGCTCCTGCACTCGTGCCGCCCACTACCCCTCCCCGAAGCAGCAGGTCACGGAGAGCCTGCTGCACTTCTCGATGTGCGCCCACACGCTGCATGAAGCGGTTCTGGTCGCCACCAGGTATCCACACTCCGCTCGCCTCATTCAGCGCCGCTGCTACCGTTGCTGGGTCGTCCGCCTCTACGCTCCGCACGTGCGGCAGTCCATAACGTTGGAGCAGGGCGGCAGACCGCTGACCTGCCTGCACGGCATCCGAACTGGTGTGAGGCAGCACTACGAAAAGGGCTTTCTCCCCCCTCACCAGCGAGCGGAGATTCCGTATCATTGCCGCAGTCGTGGCTCCACCACCAGCCAACAAGAGGGAACCTCTCTGCATCGCTCTTCTCTCCACCTTTCGCGCGATACGGGTTCGCGCCGTATTGGGAAGCCTCCTTCTCCCCCTGTTTGGATCACTGAGGGTTCGTCCTCCAGTGGAAAGTCTGGAGGGCGAGGCTCCTGCCGAGCTGTTGGGAATGGTCGCGACAGAGCGCGCCCCCCAGAGACCGCTTGGAGGGATGCGCTCCGTCGCATCCACAGGCGCACAACTGGAGGGCAAGGCTCCTGCCGAGCCGAAGGTTTTCAACG
>JANWXG010000284.1 GCA_025057335.1 bacterium
GACTACTGGATGGACGTGGAGGCAGGCAGGGCGGCGGGCTGTCGCACGGTGGGTATCTGGCGTCTGGATGTACCCATCAACCCCTTCCGTCACCATCCGCCTGACGTGCTGGTGCGCGAGTTGAGAGAGCTGCTAACGTAGGCGGACACTTTAACGATACTCGGACGTTCTCAAAAATTTTCGTAGGTGCACGATGCAAATACACTTGACAACTCATCACCGCTGTGATATGATGAGCCAAACCTCCGTGACGTCTTTCATGGCAGAATTTGCTGAGAGCAAGAGGGGTTACGACAGTGAAACAGTGGGTGACTCTATCGATAACCCTGTTTGTTCTGCCCTACGTGTTCGCGCAAAATGCGGTTCGTGCCAGGCAAGATGAGATTGACAATGCCTCTGTTGCCTCCAGCGCTTCTCTGCTGCGTAGCCTCCTGATACAAGAACTGCAGCGTTCTGGTGCGGACTACGAAACCCGACACATCCACCTCGTGATAGGCTTCAGCACAGGGCACTTTGCTACAGATCCCCTCGCCGCGAAAGCCGCGCATGAAATTGCCTTGGGTTTGGTCCAGAACCTTCTGGTACAGGGCGACAAAGTTTCCGTATACGCTTGGGAGATGGGAATATGGAGGCACCCGGGCGCGGAGCACAACCCATGGGTAGTTCCATCAGATAGAGGACAGGACAAAGCCCTTGCTCGAATGCTGTTTCCTACGACATGTCGTGAAAACAGTAGGGGAGGTCACGATACAGAGCGCACCATCGCGGAGATTGCTAGCACGATAGGGGCTCCAACTAATGAAGTGATTCTCCTGCTTGCAAATTCAGCACATAGTATCGCCTCTCCAACGGAACAACCCATCGGTGAGGACGCTCCGCAGTATATCGAAGCACTGAAGCACTGGAGACGAGTTAGCTTGGAGCAGACTGGTAGCAGTTCGGTACAGTTGGAGTATACAGTCATAAAAGCAAACGGTGAAAGGGTTGTGCGAACCATTGACGCTGTAGTGTTGCTCCCACGCCACTTTCGCGCCGGCGTCTTGCAACATGGCACTCGCTCCGAGCGTGTGGGGGTAGCCGTAGCGGCTCCTCCCTCGTCAGAGGTATCCAGCCTGCAGCAGCGTTGGTTTCCAACTGTCCTTCTAACGGTCTTTTTGTTAGTTTTGATACTTATGGCGCATCGTCTGCTTCTTTTGCACAGGGGCAATCAGCAGTTGGTGCGTCTCGTGGAGAACCTTTCGTCTCAATTTACAGAGAACCAAAAAGCCTCTGATGGCAGTGTTGCAGCGTCTCAGACCAGTGTGACAATACAACAGCTCATAGACGAGTTGCGCGAACAACGCTTGGTTGCTATCAAGGAGAAGGAGAGATGGCAACAAGCTGCTGTGCAGATGTTTGAGGCTGTTGAGAACGTCCTAGAACGCCCAGAGGTTGATGCAGCAACGAAGAAGACATACGAAAGAGTTTACAAGATTTTCTCACGAGTGCTCGCGCCGCTGGGTTTCCAGGTGATACGTCCTTCGGCGGGCGACCCTTTCGATGAGCGCATCCATGTCGTAGAATCCACCGTCGAAGACACGACCTTGCCTAACATGAGCGTGCTACAGTGTGTTCAGTGGGGTTACTCTGTTGGTGGTGAACTCATCCGACCAGCGAAGGTAATCCTTGCAGTTCATCCAGCCCAACCGACCATGGAGGAGAGCGGGGCGCAGAGAGCAGAAAGTGAGTAGGAGGATGATAACCGATGTCCAAACGTCTTGCCTTCGGAATCGACTTGGGCACCTCAACCTCTGAGATAGCTGTCTACGTTGATGGACAGCCCAAAGTCATCCCTCAAATTACGTCAAAAACACGCAGCCCAATCCTTCCATCTTTAGTCGCTGTCAAT
The DNA here is from genome assembly GCA_025057335.1 of bacterium. Taxonomy (GTDB): domain Bacteria; phylum Armatimonadota; class HRBIN16; order HRBIN16; family HRBIN16; genus HRBIN16. Next base: position 1,889 of record JANWXG010000284.1, read on the forward strand.
CGCCGTGGCGAGCTTGTGGTTGGCGAGGACGCGCGTCCGTACGTAGACATCCCGAGCATGGGGGTTCGGGAAGTGAAACGGCTGATGGGTACCTCTGAAACAGTGCGCATAGGAACGTACGAGCTGAGACCAGAAGAGGTTTCGTCTCTTATCCTCAGGCAACTCAAAAGCAGTGCTGAGCAGTTCTTGAGCACTGAGGTTAGGGAGGTCGTGTTATCAGTACCTGCCAATTTCTCCGATGCAGCGAAGCAGGCAACGCTGAACGCAGGTAAGCTCGCAGGACTGAACGTTATTCGGCTGATCAATGAACCTACGGCAGCAGCTTTAGCCTTCGGCATCGAAAACCTTGACATAGAAGCCCAACTTGTGATTTTCGACTTTGGCGGCGGTACCTTGGATATTACCGTGCTGGAGATGGTCAACGGGGTTTTAGATGTGAAATGCAGCTACGGCGACCCCCATCTTGGGGGAAAAGACTTCGACGACGCTGTGAAGGAATTACTGCTTGCGAAGTTCCGCCGTGAGCATCCACATGCCTCGCTCGACCAGCGCAGTATGGGACAACTGAAGACCCTGGCAGAGGAAACAAAGA
>JANWXG010000285.1 GCA_025057335.1 bacterium
CAGCAAGCGCCGCATCGCCACGCGCAGGTCGTGCACCGCCTCTTCGCTGAACTGCTTGCGGCAGCGCTTGACCTGTGCGCGCAGTGTGCGCGTGCGATCTCGTACGGACCTCTCGAGCGGTTCGAGCGCTGTCTTCTCCATAGAGAGGCACCCTCCTTACACGATTTCCAGTGAAACCCCGAAAACATCTTCAAACAGTTTCTTGCGCTTTCGCAGTTGCCACTTTTCCAGCAACAGGTCGCCTTCCCCCTCTATCATCAGCCGCCAGCCGTTGCGCGAAGTGGGCTGCAGGTGCAGTTCCTTAATCGCGTGACTACGGCTGGTATCCAGACTATCCGCTAGTCTGAGTATAGCAGTCAATTTGGTCACTGTCAACCTATCCCTCTGGGGCAGGCTGCGGAAGGTCTCGTCCTGCAGGGAAGGGGGGTCTTTCCGGTGGTAGCGGATAATATGCGCGACCACGTCCTGCTGGCTGGAGGTGAAACCGATGAGCGGGCTGTGTTTGACGATGTAGTAACCATGCTTTTCGTGGTCAGCAGGCTGAATGAACTGCCCGATGTCGTGTAGCAAGCTAGCAACCTCCAGGAGCAGTCGCTCCTCACCTCCCAGATGGTGCAGGCACTCTGACTGCTCGAAGAGCCTGTCCGCTAGGCGCGCCACCTGTCGCCCATGTTGTAGGTCCATCTGGTACTTCTGCGCTAGGCGCAAGGCAGAGGCACGAATCTGCTGGTCGCGCGGCGGGCGCTGGCATAGCGCTTCGGGCAGCATATCCCACAGGATGCCTTCCTTCAGCCCCACGTGCGGGATATGGATTTGGCGCAGGCGCGTCTCACGGGCAATCATGTGCAGTACGATGCCCGCAGGGATAATCACGTCCGCCCGGTCGGGACGCAGCCCCAGCCTATCGATCCGCTCCTGCAGAGGCATCAGACCTACCGTTTCCACCAGCGTCTCCAGCTCATCCAGGGTGATGAAGTCGTTGCTGCGACGCCGCAGCAGCTGCTGTCGCAACATGCCCAGCGCCTCCACGTTGCCCCCCGTACCGATGCACAGGTCGATCTTCTGCGCTCCGATTTCGCGGTCGATGCGCTGCCGAGCCAGCTCCGCATACTCCAGCACCATGCGGCTGAAGGCTAGCAGGTTGTCTGTGACGCTGCCGAACTTCTGCAGTAACCGCACTGTGCCCAGACGGTAGCTCTCGCTGGAGAGAATGGTCTCCCCGTGACTGAGCGTGACCTCCACGCTGCCCCCGCCGATTTCAATCAGCACAGCATACTTGTCCCGCAGGTCGATCGCCTTGCTCACCGCGAGATGCACTAGCCTCGCCTCTTCTTCGCCGCTGATGACTTCGGGGGCAATGCCTGTTTGCTGGGCGACACGGTCCAGAAAGATGTCGCTGTTTTCCGCTTCGCGCACGGCGCTGGTCGCCACCGCTCGCAGACGCGGCACACCCAGATGCTGCAGGATGCCCCGAAATCGGTTCAGCGCTTGCACGGTTGCCTGGATGTTCGCCTCGGTGATATAGCCCAGCGAAAAAACATCCTGTCCCAGCCGTACAGGGGCGCGTTGATAGTCGATGAGCTCAAAGCTGCCCCCCTCGATGAGCCGCACTACCTGCATGCGGATACCATTCGAGCCGATGTCTATCGCTGCTAGCATCTCCGCTCCTATTCCAAATGCTCAGGGTCTGCTCCCAGCTCGCGCAAACGCTGCGCCAGACGCTCCGCGCGCTGCCGTTCCTGCTCTGCCTCCCGCTGCGCCTGCTCCCAACGCCGACGCAACTCCACATACGGCACAAAACGCTCCCCATCTGGACGATACAACACCAGCTCCACACCCTCCAGCGTGAAACGCACCCCCAACCGAGGACTGACCCAGCCCTGCATCTCCTTTACCGCAGAAAAACCTCCTTCTGTCCGCAACCAGCCTTCCAGGATGCCCCGGTCGGGGTCGTAGAGGTAGTACTCCTCCACCCCATGCTGCTCGTAAAACAGGAACTTCTCAATCAGCTCCGAGGGACGGTTGCCAGACGACAGCACGTCAAACACCACCTGCGGGGGAATGCCTCCCTCCTCCCACTGCTTGTAGCTGCCACGATGTCCCTTGGGACGCCCGAAAGCGACCATCACGTCAGGTGCGGTGCGGATGTCGGGTCTGCCTTCCACGGGGTACCACAGCAGGTCGGCAGCGACGAACACGTCTGGTTGGTCAGCGAAGAGGGCAGAGAGGTTGTCGTAGAGGTAGACAATGACTTCCAGTTGCTTGGTATTCTCCGCCATGGGCTTGCCATTCGTGTCGGGATAGATGATGTGCTTTTCTGTTGCGGGTTTCGCCATCATACTATATCACCTGCGTTATTATAGCAGATATAGGCTTGCCCAACCAATCCCTAAGCTTGCAGTGCTGCTAACCCCCTTTGGTGGTTCCCTCACAAT
>JANWXG010000286.1 GCA_025057335.1 bacterium
GAACGTACAGGGCTGTCTCAGCCTGAAGGGAGCACAGAGGAGGCAAGGCGCAACGGATGGAACGCAAATACAAGATTCTGGCGGTAGACGACGAACCGCACATCCGACGGCTGGTGCAGGTCAACCTAGAGCGTCACGGTTACGAGGTAGTAACCGCCTCGGACGGGAAGGACGCGCTGGAGAAAGTGGCTACCGAGAAGCCCGACCTCGTGGTGCTGGACGTGATGATGCCCTACATGGACGGCTTCGAGGTGTTGCAGACCTTGCGCAAGAACCCCGAAACACGCGAGCTTCCTGTCATTATGCTGACAGCAAAGGCACAGGACGCAGACGTGTTTCGCGGCTGGCAGTCGGGTGCAGACCTGTATCTCACCAAGCCGTTCAACCCGATGGAGCTCATCTCGTTCGTGAAGCGCATCTTCAAGTCCAAGGAGACCAGCGGCGAGAGACGCTACGAGCTGTAAAAACAGGGGAAGCGAGGAGCGCGATGGGCAGGAACCGTTTTGGGCTATGGCTGGGGCTGGCAGTCGCTACCATCGTCGGTGTGGGAGTGGCGGCGTACCTCGCCCTGCGTCATGAGCGTGAGCAAAGCGAGCTCAGCGAAGTGCAGCGCCTCATCCAGCGCTCGCAGGATATCGTACAACGGCTGGAAAGCGAGCTGGGTAACCGTGCCTCGCCAAACGCCAGCATCCCTCATGCGTAGGTGTGTAGGAACAGCCCGAACCCCGCTTCGGGCTGTTTGCGTTTTCGATGGGGCGTGGAAGTAACGTCCGATAAGAAACATTATGTTTTATCTTCGATGCCAACGAGTTCGTAGTGCAGGCTTTAGCCTGTAGAGGTGTCTCAGATTTCTAAGCGGTCGAAGCGGGCGCTAGTGGGGTCTAAATGTTGGCGGATGGCGTCGTAAGCCTGCTGGATCCGCTGGCGAATCTGCTCCGCCCGTCGTCGCTCTTCCGATCCCTCTGGGAAACGCTCGGGGTTCGCTCGCTCCATCAGTTGCTTGTAAGCCTCCTGCGCTTGGTCGATATCCGCGTTCGGCGGGATACCCAGCAAGCGGTAGTGCGCTCGCAGGTCTGCGGGCAACGGTGGCAAGTCGGAAGAGGCGCTCTTCTCCTCCGTTGTCTGCATTGCTGCGGAAGGTGTGGAGGTCTCTACGCGCGCAGGGATGTTGGCAGGTGACGGCGTGCCGAATGCCCCGCCGGGTTCCAGATACTCCTCCAGTTCGCGCCGCGCGTTGAGCTCCGCCTCGAGTTCATCTAACCGCTCGCGGGCGCTTTTCACATACCCCTTGATGAGGCGGCGGATACGACGTGCCATTCCCATCTCAGAAACTCGCCCTCAACTCTAGGTTCGCCAGCTCGAAATCCGCCCGTCGGAACACCACCTGCGGATACAGCGCGAACCCCCCTCCCACGTTCTGCTGCACGGACAGCAACCAGCGTATCTCCCTTGCCTGCCTATCCGCTTCGGCACGCACGACGGGGTTCAGCCCTCCCGGCAGCCGTATGGATGCCTGCACAGCCAGGAACTCGGTAGCGGGCAGCCGTCCGCCGCGCGCCACGACCGCCTCCAGCTGCCACAGCGTGACTCCCGCTACCTGTCGCGTGTCCACACCTGCGAGCAGCCCGTAGCCTCTTCCCAGCTGCGGTTCATAGTCCTCGCCACGAATAAAGCGGAAGGCGGCTTTGCTGATGCCCAGGTTCTCCCCTATCGCGAGCGACATTCCCAGCGAGCGCGATCCCACTCGGCAGAACACGCCCCTTTGCTTGCCCGCGCCGTTGTCGGCAAGAGCCAGCTGCAGCACGTTGCCGCGGCGCAGAGGTGCTATCCATAACACTCCTCTGCCCAGCTCGCGCTCGCCCATTCCCTGACCGAAGGGCATCCACATCTTTCCCACCTGCGCACGCCAACCCCCGCCTTCGTAGGCGAGGAAAGCCTGCTCCACTTCCTCCGGGTCTACAGGTTTGTCAAAATTCTGCAGTTTTTGCGCGAAGTAGACGCTCAGTCGGTTCTCCCCATGCAGCGCAAGGTGCACATTCGAGTACTCGCCAAACTGCGAATAGAGCAACAGGTTCGCGTTGCGGTTGTTATCCAGACGCATCCGCGCCCGAATGGAGAATCCGAACTCATACAGGGGCTCTGCCCCACCTCTCCCTGCCAGCAACAGCCATCCTGCCAGCAACGTCCAGACGAACCGCTTCATCACGAACTCGACGCCGGCGTACTGCTGTCTCCCTTCAGGCGCGCCTCCAGTTCCTGCAGCTCCTTGTCGACCTCGCTGGTTTCGGTCTGGACAGGTTGTACCGGTGCTGTCTCCTGCGCAGCAGGCGCCAATCCCAGCCTTCTTTCCAGAGCTGCTAGCTCCTCTTCTGCCGCCTGACTTGCGGCGTAATCCTCTATCTGCGCCATG
>JANWXG010000287.1 GCA_025057335.1 bacterium
AACCTGTCGAAAGCGTAGTTCGTGCATGATTCTCCTCGCCCGCATGAAAATAAGCGCGTTGTGTTAACACCTTTGTGTTTCTGCATGGCTACAGGCGTGCCCTTCCATGTTTCTGTGGTAAAGTCTTGAGTTCCCGCTTCCGATAATCGGAGCGAGTGTGCTATAATCACCTCGTTGCGGAGCGCGGCTCGGCGCTTCTCTCAGTGCTAGATGCTTAGTAGCTAGTTCGTTCAGCGGAGAGTCATGGTCACAACACTTCCAAACCAGCATCGCGCTGTGGTGGTCATCCCGACTTACAATGAGCGGGAGAACTTGCCTGTCGTCTGCCAGCAAGTGTTGGAGGTGACGGGGGGAGACGTACACATCCTCATCGTGGATGACAACTCTCCTGACGGTACGGGCGAACTCGCAGACCGGCTGGCAGAGCAGCACTCTCAGATTCACGTGTTGCACCGCGAGCAGAAGCAAGGGTTGGGACGCGCCTACGTCGCGGGTTTCCAGAAGGCGCTGCAGATGGGCTACGGCTGCATCGCCCAAATGGACGCGGACCTCTCGCACGACCCGCGCGACCTGCCAGTGCTCATACGACAGACGGCGCATGCAGAGCTTGTCATCGGGTCGCGCTACGTGCCCGGAGGGGATGTCGCCGACTGGGCGCGCTGGCGCCATTATCTCAGCCGTTACGCCAATCTCTACGTGCGGGTCGTGACTGGACTCCCCGTTGCCGATGCCACAAGCGGTTATCGGTGCTGGAGGCGCGAAGTGCTAGAGGCGGTTGACCTCGGCAGCGTACGCTCCAGCGGCTACGCTTTCCAAATAGAGATGGCATACCGTGCCTATCGACACGGTTTTCGTATTCAGGAAATCCCCATCGTCTTCACGGAACGTCGGGCGGGCAGGTCTAAACTGTCCAAAAGGGTGATTTGGGAGGCAATTTGGCTGCCGTGGCGACTGCGCTTCGGAAGAGGTGGTTTCCCAACGGCTCCCTCTATCCCTGCACAGCAGGCGCAGGAGCCTCCAATAGCCTCACCAGGTGAGCATTCTCCAAGTAAGAGGTAGAGATGACAAAGAAAGCGCTCATCACCGGGATTCGCGGACAAGATGGAGCTTACTTGGCGAAGCTACTGCTGGAGAAGGGCTATCGCGTGCTGGGGGCAGACCGACGCGGCGGCGACCTCAACCTGTGGCGGTTGCGGGAGCTGGGTATCGAACACGAAGTGCGGATGGTGTATGTCGACTTGCTCGAGCCATTCAGCATCTTACACGTGATAGAGACAGTGCAGCCCGACGAGGTGTACAACCTAGCGGCGCAAAGCTTCGTGCAAGCCTCCTACGAGCTGCCCGTGATTACTGCGCAGGTCAACGCGATGGGCGTGCTGTATCTGCTGGAAGCCATTCGCACCCACCAGTTCGGTTCCCGCTTCTTCCAGGCTTCCAGCTCAGCCATGTTCGGCAGGGTCAGACAGGTGCCCCAAGATGAGAAAACCGCTTTTTACCCCACCAGTCCCTATAGCGTTGCCAAGCTCTTCGGGCATTGGATCACTGTCAACTACCGTGAGGCGTATGGCATGTTTGCCTGTTCGGGTATCCTGTTCAACCATGAGTCACCCCTACGCGGTAGGGAGTTCGTCACCCGTAAAATCACCTCAACGTTGGCGGAAATCAGGTACGGCTTGCGCGATAGGCTGGTGTTGGGTAACCTGGACGCGCAGCGCGACTGGGGATACGCCCCAGAATATGTGGAGGCGATGTGGCTGATGCTGCAGGCGGACACCCCCGATGACTACGTCATTGCGACAGGCGAGGCGCACAGCGTACGGGAGTTCGTCGAGAAAGCAAGCGAGGTCGCCGGCTTCGATTTGGTGTGGCAAGGTGAGGGAGTGGACATCAGGGGGGTAGACCGACGTAGTGGCAAGGTGATTGTCGAGGTGTCTCCACAATATTTTCGTCCCTCAGAGATAGAGATTTTGCGCGGAGACTATTCCAAAGCCAAAGCGAGGTTGGGATGGTCTCCAAAGACCCGCTTTGAGCAACTAGTGGAAATCATGATGGAGGCGGACCTGCGCCGCGTGCGTGAGCAAATCGGCTAAGCTTTCTCCCCCCTTCAGGCGTCAACTTATCACGATAAGCGATGGGTTCTGTTTCTGTCCTTCGGCTCCCTTCTCCCTAGCTCCGCAGAACAGAAGCACGGCGCAGTGGGAGCTTCGCAATCCAACTCCGTTATCATTCTGAAGTCTATGTTGTTTGCAAAAAGGAAGCACTGACGTGCTTCACT
>JANWXG010000288.1 GCA_025057335.1 bacterium
GCCGCCAGTATCGCGATAATCGCGATGACGACGAGCAGTTCGATGAGCGTGAACGCCGTTGTCCTTTTCACTGTTCGTTCCTCCTTCTGTAGTATCGTCACCCGGGGATACATGCCTCCCGGCTAACATCCGTTCTTTGTAGCTGGTGCTGAAGCTCCTTGAACGACGTCTGTATCCGAAATGCGTCGTGGAGCGTAGTGTAAACGCAGTAATAGGTCTTGCTCGTAGTTGCCAAACCCTTTGCCAAACAGATTGAAGCCTCCGATGTGTCTGGCATCTGGCTTGTTGCCAATACGAATCGTTACAGGGTGCTGAGGCGCAACCATAACGTCCTTTACGGTCACGTCGGAAAGGCGCATGCCATCGATGTAGGAGCCATCCATGCCCACTGACCATACTTTGAGTACCCCGAACTGCGTGCCGTGGTCGTTCCACCAGGGAGGGTTCAGTTTGCCACGCTTTCCTCCGAAGTCACCGGGACATGTCCACGTGCCTACCTCCACACCATTAATCCAGAGACTGATGTCTGAGGGATAATCGTTGTTGTAGTCCGGTGCTTCTGAGCAGATTTCCATGACGACTTCTACTCGGCTAATCTCTACGGATGTGGGTAGGAAGTTGGGAAAAACGTACTCGACGAAACCGCTTCCCATCCACAACAACTGCGCGTTGGCACGTTCGGGAAGCAGGAAAGACTGCGGGTCATCCATCAGACCGATATAGCCGTCACGGCTGGCTAGACCACATGTTGGTGAGGGGTTCGCGAGGGTATACATCCCTATCGCCATTTCTATCTCTTCCACTTGCTCACTCAGGCTATCCGTCTCCAGCGAAAAGATGAGCTTGTCCCATCGAAGACGGCATCGCTTCTGCGCCCCCTGACTACCTGGCATATACTCGCAGAGGATTAGCCCCGCCTGCTCGAGCACCTGGATGTGTTTGGAGACTGTGGGGTAATTCAGGTTCAGAGCGCGCGCAATCTCGTTCACGTTCAAGTCGCGCTCGGTCAACAACTTCAGGATGCGCAACCGTGTGTCTGAAGCGAGGGCACGAAATACCTCCTCGCAGGCAAATACGCTGCGTTCCAAAATGGTCTGAGCCATTATCTTTCTCCAGGAGAAGATATATTTGTTTTCTTTGAAATTATAATACTGTAAAGGAAACATTTTGTCAAGAGGGCGCGAGGACGTTCAAAAAATCCCCTGAGCAACCCCAAGGGACGAAGTAAGCATGGTAATGCCTCCTGCTGGCACCAGACCGGAGACGGGACGTTCCAGCGCTACTGCTATGCTCCGTTTTGTGATTGCTTCTCTGACCCACTATTGAAACGGTGGGCTATGATGGGCACAAGCCTTCCTGCACAGGTTATCGCAATCCGCGCAGGCGAATTCCTCACACGGGGGAGAGTTTTGCCAGGTCGTACCGTTCTCACCGCGAAACTTCTGGAGGGTCACGCTCTGTCGTGAACATGATGGCGGACGCGACGGAGCGCGTCCCTCCAGTGGCACGTGTGTCACGGGCGAGACGCCCCTGCTACAGCGGACACATCCGGGAGGCGAAGGATGACGCCTGGCAGGGTAACAGTGCCCGCGAGTGCGAGACGGTTGCACCACCGCCTTCCGATTTGGTAACATAACGGCACGGCAACCTTTTTCACGACGCGGGGTTAGAGGCTGATGGAGAGTATCGAACGTCAGTTGCAGGTGCTGCAACGCGGGGTCGAGGCGATTATCCCCGAGGACGGGCTGCGCGAAAAGCTGGAGAAATCAGCGCGCACGGGCAAGCCGCTGCGCGTCAAACTGGGCTTAGACCCCACTGCCCCCGACATCCATCTGGGCTTTGCGGTCGTGCTGCGCAAACTGCGCCAGTTCCAGGAGTTCGGACATACCGCCTGCCTCATCATCGGCGACTTCACCGCCATGATCGGCGACCCCTCAGGTCGCAGCAAGACCCGACCGCAGCTGTCGCGCGAGGAGGTGGAGGCGAACGCCCGCACCTACCAGCAGCAGCTCTACCGCATCTTGATCCCCGAGCGCACCGAAATCTACTTTAACAGCGACTGGCTCGGCAAGATGACTTTCGCCGACGTGATACAGCTGGCGTCCAGATACACGGTCGCGCGCATTCTGGAGCGCGACGACTTCCAGAACCGCCTCGCCGAAGGCAAACCGCTGGGGATGCATGAAATCCTCTACCCGTTGTGTCAGGGCTATGACTCGGTCGCCATCCAGTCGGACATCGAGAT